>JAHEIK010000318.1 GCA_024639415.1 Planctomycetota bacterium | reverse complement strand
CTCACCCAGCGTCAACCAAGCGACGTGCTCCATCTGCGGGTGGTGGTGCTCGCACCCCAGCACGTCGACGTAGAAGCGGCGCGACGCGTCCAGATCCCGCACGAAGATCTCGATGTGTCCGAGTTGCATGTCGAGCCCCCACGCCAGAAGCACGTTGGAGGATACGCGACGGGCTCAGCGCAGATCGATGCGGTTCTGCCGTGCGTTGTGACCCTCGTGCTGCACGACCGTGGCCCGGTAGAGCGCCCTGCCGCGCGGGGCGACGGTGAACGCCGCCTGGATCGTCTGGTGGTCGAACGTCGAGGTCTCCTGGGGGCTCGTGTAGTCCACGTGGCCGCTCCAGCGCCGGCGCAACTCGAAGTGGATCGGCTTACCGCGGTAGTTGCGCACCTGGTCGACCCAGCGCGTCTTGGTGTCCCAGCCCACCACGCGGCCGTGGCGGAAGCTGAAGTTGAAGCGCTCCGTGCCCTGGCGCAGCGACTCGTACACCACGAGGTCGTCGGTTCCGACGTTCACCTCGATCGGCGCCTTGATCGGCACGTAGCGCAGAAGCTGGTCGCCGAGGTAGCTGAGGCCCTCGCGCCCGTTCTCGCGGAACAGCCGGATGCGCCCGTTGGGCAGCGGCGCGTCACCAAGCTCGTGCTCTTCGTCGTTGCGCCACACGAAGAAGCGCACCGGCCGCGCGCCGTACTGGTGGGCACGCATGCGGTACACGATGTCGAACGAGGTGTCCTTGGCGTGCACGGCCTGCATGCGCTTGGACCAGCCGTTGCCGATCGTCTCGGTGCCCTCCACCGAGAACATGAAGTACTCGCTGAAGCCCTCCTTCACGACGCTCTTGCCCTGGGCGCGGAGCCCCTCGGCCATCGCAGCCTGGTCGAAGGCGGCCTTTGCGCCATCCCGCCTCAGCCGCAGCGCCACGGGCGAGCCGGGCTGGGGCCGGGGGATGCCCCGGCGGCGCGCGAGGTCGGCGATCTTCTCGACGAGGTTGATGGTGCCGACGATCAGCCGGATCTCGGCGTTCTCGTACTCCTCGCCCGAGCGGTTGACCACGCGCACGTGGCCGCGCAGGTCCATGCGCTCCTCCTCGGGATCGACCGTGCCGACATAGTCCATCTGCCACGACAAGCCACTCGTGAAGTAGCTGACCTCGACGAGCAACTGCCCCTCGTAGCGCGACTCGATGTGCCACACGAGGAACTGCGGCTTCTGGCCGGGGAAGACCGTGTCGGCGACCTCGACCTTGTCGGCGTGCTCGAGCGGACGGAAGTCCACGCTGCTCGGATCGATCAGCGTGTTCGCCCATGAGAACTGGATCGTGTTCATCCCGCGCTTGAGCGTCAGGTGGCGCCGCTCCTTCACGAAGGTCAGGTCGGCGGAGTTGTAGATCGTCAGCTGCACGCCTTCGCGGCTGGGCAGCGTAACGAGGTCGACGTTGTCGGCGCGCGCGTTCCCGCTGAGCAGGAGGACGGCGGCCAGAATCAGACAGAGGTGGCGAGTCATGGCAGTCACTTCCTATCGCTTCCAGAGGTTCTTGATGCGGACGTGGAGGGTGACGGTCACCTTCTCGACCTTGGCGGCCGGGTCCTTTGGACGTGCGGGCGCGGCCACGTGCAGCACCGGCAGCGCCCGGCCCTTGGCCGTCGTGATGTTCAGGCCTGCGGTCGTGTCCTTGCCCAGCACCCACTCGGCGTCGCCCGGAGCCTTCGCGCCGTACTGCGCGGCCAGGGCGTTGATCTGCTCGACGACGTCGAGCGTGACGGCCTTGTCCTTGTAGTTCTCGACCTCGAAGCGCAGCCAGAGCTCCTGGTCGAACAGGTTGCCCTGGCCCATGTGGCGCTTGTTGTCCTGCACGATGCGCGTGCAGACGACGTCGCGCGCTTCACCCAGGTAGAGCCGCATGCGGTCGTCCAGCGGCGTGAAGCGCGCCCAGTCCTCGCCGAGGAAGGCCTCGCCGCCGCGGCCGTCGCTGATGAAGATGCGCGCCTTGCCCGGCTGCAGCGGGAAGGTGCCGAGGCCGTGCTGCTCGTCGTTGACGAGCTCGTAGTGCATCAGCACACGCGAGGCGTGCGGCTTGTCCGCGTTCAGCGCGCCGTGCTGGAACCAGTCGAAGGTGTAGGTCTTCTTGATCGGCACCTGCGCGAACTGCTCGAGCAGCACCTTGATGTCCGTCTGCTGCCCCACGCTCTTGACGAACTTGGGCCCGAAGCCCGCCCAGATGCCCGCCTCGCCGAAGGCCTCGCCCGAGTAGTTGCGTAGCTGCAGGTACTTCTTCAGCGTGAGGTGCGTCTCATCCCGGTTGGCGAGCGCGCGGTAGGCGAACGTGCGATTCAAGTTCGCGATCAGGTAGCTCACGCGCACCTTCAGCGCGCAGCCCTTGCGGGCGTAGACCTCCCAGACGAGCGCGTTCTCGTTCGGCGGGTACGCCACGTTGATGACGGCGATCTCGGGCTTGCCGTCGACCTCCCGCAGCGGCCGGAAGCGGCCGTTCTCGCGCACGGCGAGCGGGCGGAACTGGATCGAGCGCTTGTCGATCTGCGTGTTCGCCCAGCTGAAGTCGATTCTATTGTTGCCACGCGCCGCGCTGGAAGCGAGCAGCGGCACGATGCGCTCTTCCTCGACCAGCGTGTAGCGGCCGTGATCGAGTTGGATCTCGACCCGCTGCCGATCCGGCTGGGCCGCCAGCTTGATGCGGGCGTGCGCCGTGGTGGGGGCGAGGGCCAGCCCGAGAGCGAGGAGGGAGAGTGCGCCTAGCAGTCGTTTCATGATGTCACCGGGTTGAGGAAGCCAAACGGCTTCGCGTTCGCGCACTCAGACAACGCCGTGCGCGCACGGTTCCCGGTGGATCAGCGCGTGGGTGTCGATCGCGGGCTTCCTTGCAGAGGTTTTGCACCCACCGGTAATCGTCCGAATGCGATCGAGCCGGCTGGACTTCGGGCTTTGACTCAATCCGGCGGAGCATCCGTCCGATGGGGCGGTGGGCTCACCGGAGGGGCCCGCTGCCGGATGACTTGGAGCGTCCCCAACGCCACGTACGACACACGCCGACGGCGCGCGCCGTGCGCCCATGCCGGGCTGCGCCTCGTGGCGCTC
Source organism: Planctomycetota bacterium (assembly GCA_024639415.1). Taxonomy (GTDB): domain Bacteria; phylum Planctomycetota; class PLA2; order PLA2; family JAEUHO01; genus JAHEIK01. The sequence goes on along the minus strand of JAHEIK010000318.1, from coordinate 1,919 downwards.
CTGCTGTTGGTGGTCGGCGCCTCCGCGCCGGTGGCGCATGCGGACACGCTGCAGCCGTCGAGCGAGGGTGTTCGCACGTACGTAGCGGCGATCGGAACCCCCGCACACCCGGAGCGTCTGCGCAAGGCGCTGGAGGCGCTCACGCCCGAGGCTCCGCAGCAGGCGCTCGACCTTCTCGTGGCGCTAGGGCATGCGGGCGGAGCGGCGGCTGCGGACGGCCTCGCCGATCTCTACGACTACCGCGGAGCGGATCTACGGCTGCGCGCCCTGGAAGTGGCGCAGCGCGTCGGCCTGCGCTCGGCGCGGCTGCTCACGTGCATTCGCGCAGCGCGGACGACGCACGACAAGGGCCTGCGCCGCGCGACCTGCGCGGCCCTCGGCCACCTGGGCGACGGCCGCGATGTCCCGTTCCTGCTGGATGCGGCGGCGAGGGATGACCCGCGCCTGCGGCAGGTCGCGTTCGCAGCCCTGAGGCGCCTGAGCGGCGAGAAACTGCCGCCTGTGGCTTCGCGCTGGGAAGCCTGGTGGTCGCGTCAGGTCCGGCGCGTCGAGAAGAGCCTGCCGGCTGCGTTCAAGCGCGTCGCGGCGGATCCGGCCTCGCCTGCGTCACGCGCGGACCGGAGCCTCCTGCGCCGCCATGCGTGGACCGACCTACCGGGGACCGAGCGCACGCTGGAGGCGTGGCTCGATCGCGGCGGGGCGGACCTCAAGGTCGTAGCCTGCGACCTGGCCCGCGAGCTGCTGCTCGCGGACCTCGTGCCGAAGCTCCATGTCGTACGCCGGAGGGACGGATCGATCTTGGCCGTCCGGAAGGCTGCGGACGCAGCACTGAAGCGGTTGGGCGCCCTCGTGGTCGAGGGCGACTCGTAGGCGAAGCGCGGCCGTAGGCCCAATTCGAGAATTTTTGGATTGTCCTCACATCCTCCGCAAGGGGTGGTCGATAGGCGCACGATGGACTTGCCGCTACCGGTCCGTACCGCACCCCGTGCGCCTCGCCCGGAGGCCGGGTTTGGCTTGATCGAGTCGTTGATCGGCGTGTCCATCCTCGCCATGGCGATGCTGGGCTACATCTCGACCACGCTCAGCCATCAGCGGCTGGCCGAGGACGCGGCCTCACGCACACAGGTGCATCAAGTGGCACGCGAGTTCCTCGAGCGCATGCGCGGAGACCCCGAGTGGTCCACGCTCTACGAGCGCGTGCGCGCGCTCCAGATCCAGTCGTCCGTGGCAGGCCTCAGTGGCGAGCGGCTGGACGACGGGCGGCTCGGCTTTCCTCCGGCTGAGTACTACCCGGACATGGTCGTGCCGCGGACCCTGGAGTCCCTCGTCCTGTTGGTGGACGTACCGCACGCTCCCGACGAGGAAGGCATCAAGGTCCTGCGGGAGGATGTCACTGCGCCGGAGTTCGGTCTGCCTGCCGATCTCAACGGCGACGGGAAGATCGACGACGAGGCCCGCGACGAGGACTACGTGGCGCTGCCGGTCATCGTGACGGTGCGCTGGACGCCGAATGGGGAGAGCGCGCGTCAGATGCGTCTCTCGACCGGCCTGCGAGGTGAACGATGAGTCCGCAGGCGCAGCGCGGCTACACCCTGCTCGAGATCACCCTGGGGACGGGCATCCTGCTCCTCATCTTCGCCGGCGCGTCCCAGGTGCTGACGTCCGGGGACAGTCAGGTCAAGAGCAACCGTGTGCGCTTGCGAGCCGCCGAGGACCATCGGCGCAATCTCGATGCCGTCGCCAACGCCCTGCGCGACGCGGACCTGACGACGCTGGACGGCTTCGACGACAACTGGACGAGCACGAGTCCGATCTTCTCCCGCGTCACGGGCGTGGACAGCCTTGCGCGCACGCTGGGCGAGACCATGCAGTTGGTGTGGCGCCCGAATCCTCGGCAGGTCGACGGCATCCTGGCTCCC
>JAHEIK010000035.1 GCA_024639415.1 Planctomycetota bacterium | reverse complement strand
AGCCCATCGCCTCGGAGTACTTCGTGCCGAGCTGGAAGATGTGCCCGACCTCGATGCCGCGCGTGATCTCGATCGTGCCCTTGCCGTCGATCGTCTGATCACCGGCCTGCACCATGCCGAACTCGTGCGTGGGCGGCTGCTCCAGGTCGCGGCCGAACCACACGTCGAGGTAGTGCATGTCCGTCTCGTTGCCGCCGCAGAGGAAGCCCTTGACCCCCTCCACCGACTTGTCCGCCAGCAGGAGAACGTCGTCGCCGAGCCCGATCGGACCGGCGAAGCCGACGTCCGCACCGGTGGCCTCCTTGACGAGCTTCTCGTCCGCCAGTTCGACGGCGAGAGCGTCCAGGTAGTTGGTCAGCTTGATGACGTTGATCTCGCGGTCGCCGCGGCACATGACGGCGACCGTCTGCTCACGGTCAGTCCACGTCGCGCGGTAGAGGATCGTCTTGAGCATGCGCTCGATCGGCAGATCGGGGAACAGGGCGCGTAGGTCGTCGCACGTCTTGGCGCCCGGCGTGGGCTCCTTGTGCATGGCGACTTCCGCTGTGGGCTCGGGCGCAGGCGGGATGCGGCTCTCGGCCTTCTCGGTGTTGGCTGCGTAGCCCGTCGCGTGGCAGACGGCGATGGCGTCTTCGCCCGTCTCCGCATCCACCATGAACTCCTCGCTGCCCGAGCCGCCGATGGCGCCCGAGTCAGCCTCGACCGGCGTGAAGCGCAGGCCACAGCGCGTGAAGATGTTGCGGTACACGTCGCGCAGCACGGCGTAGGAGTTCGCCATTCCCTCGGCGTCGGCGTCGAAGGAGTAGGCGTCCTTCATCACGAATTCTCGGCCACGCATGAGACCGAAGCGCGGGCGGATCTCGTCGCGGAACTTCGTCTGGATCTGGTAGAGGGTCTGCGGCAGCTGCTTGTAGGAGGTCAGGCGGCCCTTCACGAAGTTCGTGATGACCTCTTCGTGCGTCGGCCCGAGGCAGACCTCGCGGCCACGGCCGTCCGTGAAGTGGTAGAGGATCTTCTCCTGGACGTAGCGCTCCCAGCGGCCGCTCTCCTCCCAGAGCTCGCGCGGCTGCAGCGCCGGCATCAGGAGCTCCTGGCAGCCGGCCTTGTCGTGCTCTTCGCGCACGATGGTCTCGATCTTGCGCAAGACGCGCCACATGAGCGGGCCGTAGACGTAGATCCCGGCAGCGATCTGCTGGATGAACCCGGCTCGCACCATCAAGGCGTGCGAGCGGACCTCGGCCTCGGCCGGCTCTTCCTTCTTCGTGACGAACAGCATCTTGGAGATTCGCATGGTGGGCGGATGGTACCCGTACACCCGTTCCCGTCTCCGTTCCCGTCAGCGTGCCCGCCGTCGACCGTCACTCGCGGCCCGTGCCCCCTGCTCCCCTGCCCGCCCCCCATGCTTCAATCCCCGCCATGCGCATCCTCTCCTGGAACGTCAACGGACTCCGCGCCTGCGAGAAGAAGGGCTTCTCGCGCTGGCTCGAGGGCTGCGGTGCCGACGTGGTGGCGCTCCAGGAGGTGCGCGCCCGGCCCGAGCAGTTGCCGGATCACCTCCGAGCGCCGAGGGACTGGCACGTCCACTATGTGAGCGCGGCGCGGCCCGGCTACAGCGGCGTGGCCCTGTTCTCGCGCGAGGCACCTGACCGGGTCGTCACGGCGCTCGGCGAGGAGCGCTTCGACGCGGAGGGTCGGCTGCAGATCGCATCGTTCGGCAGGCTCGTGATCGCCAACGTCTACTTCCCCAACGGCAACGGGAAGGACCGCGACAACAGCCGCATCCCCTACAAGCTCGACTTCTACCGCGCCTTGTACGAGCGCCTCGACCGCCTGCGGCGCGGCGGCCGGCGCGTGCTCGTGATGGGTGACTTCAACACGGCGCACCGCGAGATCGACCTCGCCCGGCCCAAGGCCAACGTCAAGACCAGCGGCTTCCGACCGGAGGAGCGCGAGGAGTTCGAGCGCTGGGTGCAGGGCGGCTGGACGGACACCTTCCGCACCTTCGAGCAGGGCGAGGGGCACTACAGCTGGTGGTCGCAGCGCTTCGGCGTGCGCGAGCGCAACGTCGGCTGGCGCATCGACTACGTCCTGGCGAGCAAGGCCGCGATGCGGCACGTCCGTGGCGCCACGCTGCACCCCGACGTCCTGGGCAGCGACCACTGCCCCGTCGGGATCGAGCTGGATCCTCGGATTCGCGACTGACCTGCGTCTGGATCCCCAGACAGCGGGCTTTTCAGGCGATTCGCCTGTGCCGCCCGCCCGTGGATTGCCCCGTAGGCACGGACCCCGGTAGCCTGTTGCCTCGCTCGATTCCCCGGAGGCAGAACATGCAGGACTTCATCCAGGACGCCGTCAGCAAGCTCGGCATCGGCAAGGACACCGCCGAGTCCGCTACGGGCGGTCTGCTCGGCCTCATCAAGGAGCACGCCGATCCCGGCGACGCGAGCGAGATGCTGTCGAAGCTCCCGGGCTCAGCCGACCTGATGCCCTCCGGTGGCGGAGACAGCGGCGGCGGTGGTGGGATGCTCGGCGGTCTCGGCGACGCACTCGGTGGTGCGCTCGGCGGCGGCGCCGGCTCCGCTCTCGGTGCCATGGGCGCGCTCAGCAAGACCGGCCTGAGCGCCGACAAGCTCGGCGGCTTCGTCGAGCTCTTCAAGAACTTCGCGCTGCCGAAGCTCGGACCCGATCTGCTCAAGCGCCTGCTGAGCAAGATCCCCGGCATCGGCGGCCTGTTGGGTTGACAATCAAGCGGCCGCGCTTGCGGCCGTACCGATCGAAAAGGAGATCCCGTTGAGCTACAAGATCGAAGAAATCGAGGGCATCGGCCCCTCCTACGCCGAGAAGCTTGCTGCGGCGAAGATCACGACAACCGACCACTTGCTGAGCATGTGCTGTGATCGCAAGGGCCGCAAGAGCATGGCCGAGAGCACGGGCGTCAGCGAGAAGCTGCTGCTCAAGTGGGCCAACATGGCCGACCTCATGCGCATCAAGGGTGTGGGCCGTCAGTTCGCCGAGATGCTCGAGGCCGCCGGCGTCGACACCGTCAAGGAACTGGCCACGCGCCGTCCCGACAACCTCGCCGCGAAGATGGCCGAGGTCAACGAGGCCAAGAACCTCGCCAACGCGACCCCCGCCCAGAGCATCGTCGAAGGCTGGGTCACGTCGGCCAAGGCAACCACACCGAAGATCAGTCACTAGGGCCAAGCCCTTCAGGAGACAGACATGTCCGTAGCCAAAGTCATCGAGATCTCCGCTGCTTCACCGTCCAGCTTCGAGGACGCGGTCCGCCGCGGCATCGAGACGGCCGCCAAGACCGTCAAGGGCATCCAGGGCGCCTGGATCAGCGAGCAGAAGATCCGCGTCACCGACGACGCTGTGACCGAGTTCCGCGTCACCATGCGCGTCAGCTTCGTGGTGAAGAGCTAGTCCTCACGCACCACGCACCCCACGGGGCACACACTCGCCGCGCGCCGGTCCCCTCGGACCGGCGCGTCGTGCGTTTTGGAAGTACGCCGCCGCGCTATACCCGGAAGGCGGGCGTAGCCAAGCCGGCCTCGTCGATCGTCCAGGGCGTCCACGCCAGCACGACGGGCTCGATCGAGATGTCGGACTTGCGCGGGCGCAGGGGTACCGCATCGACCTCGAAGTTCTCGGGCGCGTACTTCTCCTTCAGATCGTCGGTGGCGTCGCGGAACTCGGCCTCGAGCTCCTGCAGTTCGGCATGGCGCTTGTCGAGATCCGCCTTGGCGCGCTCGACGTCCTGCTTCTCCTTGTGTGCCCGCCCCATGCCGCGCGCTGCGGTCCCCGCCCGGCTGGCCGTCCCGATGGACTTCACCTTGCGGCCGAAGAGGGCGCCGAGCACCGTTGTCCCGACCGAGATCCAGCTGCTCTGCTTGGCCTGGCTGTACTGCTCCTGCTCCTTGCCGATCTTCTGCTCGGCCTTGCGGATGCGTTCCTGCAGGCGATCGAGCTTGGGACCGTAGCGCGTCTTGAGCTTCTCGACCTCGAGGTCGCGTTGCTCGCGCGCGACCTGGGCGATCCGGGCCTTGAAGTCTCCCTCGATCTCCTCGACGTCGGAGTAGAGCTTCAAGGCCTTGCAGCGCCACATGGGCATGGCGCACTCGCGGTAGAGGTAGGACTTGAGCACGCTGCCCCACGACTTGTAGCTGCTCGCCTGGGACGCCGCGGCGGGCAGCTTGGCGTAGGACGCTTCGGCGTCGGGTGCCGCGTCGAACTCGAGATCGTCACGCCCCAGCGCTTGCCCGTCCGTCCAGGGATCGGCGGGCACGCGACCGGTGAGCGGCGTGAGCAAGGCTAGTTCCTTCCACACGTCGACGCCGCGGGTCGCCTGGACGTAGTGCAGACGGGCGCGGGCGTGCAGCGCGGGTCGATACACCAGCGTGCTGCCCGCCGGGACGCTCCCCGTGCGCAGCACGAACGACTCCGTCACCGCCGGCGGGACCACGGGCCGCGCGCTGCGAGCCTTGCCCTTGGCCTGCTCCGGCTCGGGGCCCGCCGCCGGCGCGGCCGGCGCGCCGGCGCGCTTCTCGTCCATGAGCGTCTTGATCTGAGTGCGGGTCAACGGCCCGCGCAGGTAAGACATCGCCCAGCGCGTGTGGAAGACGGTCGGGCCGTCGTCGTGCACGTTGTTCATGTAGAACACGCGGCCCTTGAGTCCGCTGAGGATCGCCTCGACGCGCCGCCGGTCGAAGGAACCGCCCGTCGTGGCCGACGCTCCCTCGAGGCCGTCGAGCACGCGCGCCTTGTCGCGCTCGGTCTGGAGGCGCCCGAGGAACCATGTGCCTGCGTTGGAGAGGCCCTTGTAGTCGAGGTCGACCGGGTTCTGCGTCGCGAGGACGACGCCGAGCCCGAAGGCGCGGGCCTGCTTCATCAAGGTGAGCATCGGCGTCTTGCTCGGCGGGTTGGCCGACGGCGGGAAGAAGCCGAAGACCTCGTCCATGTACAGCAGGGCCCGCAGCGACGTGGCTCCGGGCTGCGACCGCATCCACGCCACCACCTCGTTGAGCAGCAGCGTGACGAAGAACATGCGCTCGCTGTCGCTCAGGTGCGCGATCGAGATGATCGTGAGCCGCGGCTTGCCTTCCGCCGTCCACAACAGACGCTGGACGTCGAGGGGGTCCCCCTCCATCCACGCGCCGAAGCCGGGTGAGGCCAGCAGGTTGTTCAGCGTCATCGCGAGGCTGAAGCGGTCCTTCGACGGGTAGAACGACTCGAGGTCCATCACGCCGATGCGCTCGAAGGGCGGCTGCTGGATCGCCTGGATCAGCGCGCCGAGATCCAGATCCCGCCCCTCGCGCCATGCGCCGTCGAGGATGTTGCTCAGCAGGATGTGCTCGCGGCTGCGGATGGGGTCGGCGTCGACGCCCAGCAGGGCGAGCAGGCCCGAGACCGACGCCAGCACGCGCTCGCGCATCGCGTCGCCGTCCGCGATGAGCTCGGGCGGCGGCGCCGCGAAGGAACGGAGGACGGTGAGCGGCATCCCGGCGTTGCTGCCCGGCGTATAGATGGTCATGTCGACGCTGTCGCGTAGACGCTGGATGCGCGCTCCGTCCTGGCCCCACGAGTCGAGGCCCTTGCGCCAGAGGTCGGACGTCTGCTGGGCGTACTGGGGCACGGTCAGGCCCTTGCGTGCGGCCTGCCCCTCCTCGACCCAGGGCTCGAACTCCTCCTTCGTGAGCCCGGGGAAGGTGAGCAGGAGGTTGCCCAGGTCCCCTTTGGGATCGATGGCGATGGCGGGAATCCCGTCGATCGCGGCCTCCTCCAGCAGCGAGAGGCACAAACCCGTCTTGCCGGAGCCGGTCATGCCCACGCAGACGGCGTGCGTCGTCAGGTCCTTGGCGTCGTAGAGGAGCATGTCCTCCGTCACCTTGCCCGTGTCGACGTTGTAGTCCTTGCCCAGGTAGAAAGCGCCGAGCTGCTCGTAGTCGGGAAGCGACATGGGGACCCTCCGCGGAAGTGCGAACGGGCAAGCTACCCAGGCAGGGCCCGCGGCGGAAGCGGAGCCCGCCGAAAACGACCGCTACGATCCAGGGCACAGGGAGGTGCCCCCATGCGCTCGATCCACCTGCTGGCTGCCTGCCTCGCGGTGCTCGTGCTTTCGAACACCCTCCGCGCCGACGAGCCGCGGCCCCCGAGTACCAACGACGAAGCGGAGAAGGCGCCCAAGGAGCCCTCACCCGCGCTGCCGGCGGGGTGGCACGGTGTCTGGAAGGGAGCCTGCACCGTGGCGGGGCCGCAGCGAGCGCGGCTCGAGTTCCCGATGGAGCTGCACGTCGCCCCCATCAAGGGACGCACGGCATGGACGTGGCAGATCATCTACGGCGCAGGCGCCAAGCGGCAGGTGCGCCCGTACGAGCTGCTGCCTGTCGCCGGCTCCGAGGGCCACTTCCGGGTGGATGAGAGGAACGGCATCATCATCGACGCCTGGCTGCACGGCGGCACGCTCTACTCGCGCTTCGAGGTCGGCACGGTGAGCATCGACGCCCGCTACACGCTGCGCGGCAAGAGGCTGGACGTCTCGCTCGTGACCACGCAGGTCGCCCCCAGCGCGACGACGGGCGGCAAGGACGGCGTCCCGCCGGTCAAGGCGTTCCCCTTCGTCGCGCTGCAGAGCGGGACGCTCACCAAGTCCGAGTAGCCTGTTGCGATGCGCAGGCGCGCTTCCCCCCTGCTGGTCCCGGCGCTGCTGGCGATCGTGCTGCTCGCGGCGAGCGGCAGCGCCTCCGCTGAGGTGGCCGAGATTCCGTTCGGCAAGCTCGTCGTGCTGGCGGACGAGATCCTCGTCGGCCGCGTGCTCCTGGTCCTGGACGTGCCCGTCGAGACGACCGACGAGGTGGATGACGATCCGCAGACGGTCCCGCTCGCGCTGGTGCAGGCCCTCGAGTGGCTGAAGGGCGAGCCGCGGCCCAGGTTCTTCTGGGTCTGGGGTTACGGCACCTGGATCTGCGACGTCACGCACTTCACCGCAGGCGAGCGTGCTCTCCTCTTCCTGGATCGCGGCGGCGTCGCCGATCTCGTCACCCCCGCTTCGTTCGACAGGCTGCGCAAGGCCACGCGGGGCGAACCGATTCGGCGTGTAGCATGGTCGGGGCGCGGACGCATGCCCCTGCTGTCGATCGCGGGCCGTGCGCATGCGGGCATCTGGTCCGGCGAGATTCGCTTGCCCTCGGCATTGGAGACCCTTCCCGGACACGACCCGCGCTACGCGGCCTTCCGGCGCTTCGTTCCCCTCGACGCGTTGCGCACCACGATCCGGCGGCAGGTCGCAGAACTGGAACGCCCGCGCAAGGGAACGGAAGGGCTCGTCTTCCAGGCCTTGCGCCGGCTGTGTGACGTCTACATCGACACGCGCTGGGAGGAGGCGCACCAGGCGTTGGAGCGCGCGGGCCCGGCGGGGATCGCTGTCTTGTGGCAGATCCTGGGCGAGCCGGACTCACCGTTGCACAGCGCAGCGACCGCAGCGCTCGATCCGTACGAGGACGACGGGGAGCGCCTGATGCCGGCGCTGACGAGTGAAGACGTCGCGCAGCGCCGCGCGGCGGCCCGCGCCTTCGAGGCCGCCTCGTGGCACTCGTGGGGTTGGAGCGATGGCGTCGAGGACGCGCGCGACGAGGCCGCACGCGATCCGGATCCCGAGGTCAGGCGGCGCATCCTGCGGGCGCTTGCGCGCGACCGGACGATCGACGCCCTCCCTCAGATCCTCGCCGGCCTGCGTGACGACTCACTCGAGAACCGTCGGCAAGCGGCGCTCGCGCTGCGCCCGGTCGCCTATCTCGCCGACGAACGACCGGCCGCGGAGCGCAAGGCAGCCGAAGCGCTGCTGCTTGCGCTCGGCGAGCACGAGCAGGTGCGCCTACGGCGCGCGGCCTGGGAGACGCTGGCCGAGTACGCCACGGCGGCATCCGAGAAGGCGACGTTCGCCGCACTGGAGGATCCGGACTCCATCGTGCGCATGCATGCCGTCTGCACCCTGGCGCGCTTCGAGTCGGCGGAGAGCCGCCGGGTGCTGATCGCGCTGCTGGGCCACGCCGACGCGTGGATCCGCCGCGCCGCGGCCTACGCGCTCGGCACGGCGAAGTACGAGGCGGCGCTACCACAGCTGATCAAGGCGCTCGCGGACAAGGATGACGGCGTGGGCGCCCTCGCTGCGTGGGCCCTGGGCGAGCTGGGGCCGAAGGCCGCCGCGGCGCTGCCGGCGCTGCGCGCGATCGTCAAGCGCGGCGGTGACAGCAAGCGGCACTACGACGCACGCGAGGCCCTGCACGCCATCGAGAACAAGTAGGCGTGCCTCCTACTCAGGCCGCCAGCCGGCGTTCATGCTCAGACCGTGCGCTGTGGCGTGGCTGACAACGTTCGCGTAGGCCGTGTCGATCCGCTGCAGGGCTTCCGACTGCTTGCGTTCCGTCGGCGTAAGCGTCGCCGGATCGACCGCGCGATCGCCGACGCGGCTCCGTAGGAGCGCTGACAGACTGACGTCATCCGGCAGGACGTCCGCAGCCTTCCTCCACGCACTGCCGAGCTCCAAGCAGGCCGCCTTGAAGTCCGCGGGGAGATCCAGGGGGCCGGCGGCCGACTCGTAGGTCCAGGAGCCGGACCCCAAGGACTTGCCTCGGCCGCGCGCCGTGCCCGCGGCGGACGTCCCGGGCCGAGCGTGCGTCGCCGACTCGATCGAACCGATCACGGACTGCATCGCCTTGCGCGGCGAGTACGCACCACAGCCGGCGAGCGAGAGGGCTGCGAGAAGAAGCAGGAGGACGGGGAGGGCTGCGCGGGTCATGGCGGGCTCCGAGTAGGGAAGCGAGGAGCGCGTCGCGCGCTCACCCTCCATGTACGGACCCCCGCGAGCGGATCGCAGCGAGTCCTCGTCCGTCAGCGAGAGCGGCGCTCCGGCTTCGGCCGCCCCCCCATCACGCGGCGCGAGGCCGACGCCACCCACGTGTGCGGAAGGAAGCGCGGGAGGAACAGAAGCAGCTTGTTGAGCGGACCCGGCACGGCCTCCATCTTCCCCTGGGCCAACGCGCGCACGCCGAGTTCCGCCACGGGTCCGCACGGCGCGCTGAGCTTCATGATGCTGCCGCCCTGCGGATAGCCGGCCGCATCGAAGAACTCGGTATCCGTCACCCCGGGGCAGAGCGCCGTGATGGCGACCTTGCTGTGCTTGTACTCCTGGTGCAGACCGTTGCTCCAGTTGAGGAGGAACGCCTTCGTGCCCGCGTACGCGCTCTGGTACGGCGCGGGCAGGTGGCCGGCCATACTGGAGACGTTGAGGATCCCGCCCTGGCGGCGCTTGACCATGCCGGGGAGCAGGCGATGCGCAAGCTCGACGGCGGCACACACGTTGACGCGCAGCATCGAGAGCGTGCGCTCGAGATCGGAGCTGGCGAACAGCCCGGGCACGGCAAAGCCCGCGTTGTTGATGAGCACGTCGACGTGGCCCAGGTGGTTCTCGGCCATCTCCACGACGTGCGCGGGTGCCGCCGGATCGTCGAGGTCAGCCACGATGCCGTAGGCGGCGATCGCACCCAGCTCGCGACACTCCTCGGCGAGGGCCAGCAGCCGGTCCTCGCGCCTGGCGGTCAGGACGAGGCGCGCGCCCTCACGCGCGAGCAGACGAGCGGTGTCGGCGCCGATCCCCGAGCTTGCGCCCGTGACCAGACAGCCGAGGTCCCTGTACGAAGCGATGCGTGCCATGCACCCGGAGTACCCGGAATGGGAGGGCTACGAAAGAAGCGAGGTCCAGTCCGCGGGATAGCGCCCCTCCAGCTCGGCAATCGCAAAGGCCCGACAGAGCCTGCGGGCCTCCTCGAGCTGCGGGCCGCTGACGTCCACGTCCACCTCGAGCGCCTCAGGTCCCCAGCCGGGATCCAGCAGCACGAGGCGCGCCCCGGCTACGTCCTGCCCCAGCACGCGCTCGACGGCCAGCGCGTAGAGGCGCAGCTGCCAGGCGTAGTGCTCGCCGAGGTCCTCAGGTCGCCGGAAGCGGCCGCCGGCGCGGTTGGTCTTGTGGTCGACGATCCACACGCCGCCGCCGCCTTCCGCGGGCAGCCAGAGATCGATCGAACCCTTCACCAGCAGCGAGTCGAAGCCGCCGACCGGCTCGCCGCCGGGGAAGCGGATGCGGGCGTGGAGCGCTACCTCACGCCGCACGTCCTCACCCGCCAGCAGCGCGGCGCGCATCCGCGTGCCCGTCGGGCAGGCGAGATAGCGCTCGGTCATCTCCTGCACCGCTTGTGTGAAGGCCGCGTCGCCGCCCTCGGCCTCCACGGCCCGCTCCAGCGCCCACGCCGGCAGCGGCTCGGCTCCGCCTCCCAGGTGCTCGATGACCGCATGCACGGCACGGCCGACCGCAGCCCTGTCGAGGCCGGTGTGCTGCTCGGCCGGCTCGTCCCACTGCGCGACACGCTCGCTCCGTGCGCCGGTGTCTTCCGGCGTGGCGGCCTCGCCATCCAGTCCCTCGGGCGGGAGGTCCCACGCGGCGGAGGCTGCAGCCCGCGCGCCGCCGTACACCACGCGCTCGCGGTAGTAGCGCTGAGGCGACTCGGCAAAGGTCAGCAGCTCGGACACGCTGACGACGTAGCGCGTGTCGCCCAGCACTGCGATCCCCGCACCGGCGGCAGCGAGGACCGCTCCTGCCTCGGCCTGCAGCTCCGGTGTCACGGCCTCCGCCGTCATCAGGGTCTCAGGCCCGGCCGGAGCCTCCAGCGTCGCCGCGTCCACGACGTGGACGCGCAGTCGCGCGTCGCCCAGCTCGCACGTCTGTTCGCCGTGCTCGAACGGCGCGCCGATCTCCTCCCACAAGCGCTTGCCCCAGCCGCTGACGGTCTTGGGCAACCCCGCCTGCGTCGAGCCGGTGCACGCGGTGCTGATGATGAGCCGCTCTTCAGCTCGCGTCATGGCCACGTAGAGCACGCGCAGGGCCTCTTGCGCCTCTTCCAAGGTGTCGCGCGTAGCCATCTCTCCGAAACCCGCGGGCTTGCAGCCCGTGCCCTCCAAGGGGTCCTTCACGCGGGCGGCGATCTGCAGGCCGCCGTCGTGGCGGAACGCGCGCGTGTCGTTGGGCGTCTTGCGGCCGACGTCGGCGAGGAAGACGACCGGATACTCCAGGCCCTTGGCGCTGTGGATCGTCGTGAGACGCACGACCTCGTCGCTCTCCCCCCCGATGGGCGCCTCCGACTCGCCGATCTCGCGGCTGCGCAGGGTGGCGAGATGGCGCAGCAGGTCGGCCAAGCCGCGACGCCCCCCGCGATCGAGCCGACGCGCGAGGTCCACGGCCTTGCGCAGGTTCGCCGCACGACGATCGCCACCAGCTTCCAGCAGGGCGCTCTCGTAGAGGCCCAACTCGAGGAGGACCCGCTCGACCGTGCTCGCCAGCGATCCGCCGACCGCTTCGACACGCAGCTTCTGGAGCACCCGCACGGTCGGCGCATGGCGTCCGCCACGATCGGCCTCGGCGACCATGCGCCGCCACGCGCTCGCCGGCAGCGTCTCGGACTCCTCCGCGGTCGGCTCGCGGAACCAACGCAGCAGTTCGTCGTCCGTCGCGGCCAGCGCCGGTCCCGTGGCAGTGCACGCCAACGCGAAGCGATCCTCCGGGTTGTGGACGGTGCGCAGCACGTGAATCAGGTCACTGATCTCCTGCGCCTGGAAGTAGCCCTTGCTCTTCTGCGTGAGGAACGGGACGCCCTCCGCCTCGAGCGCAGCTTCATAGAGGGGCAGGTCTCCGGCCGCTCGGAAGAGCACGGCGATGTCGCCGTACGTGATGTCGCCCACGCTCTCGTCCGTCGGACGGCCCGCCGCGTCACGACGCGGCTTGAGCCTCGGCGTCGGCCCCTCGACCAGCTCACGAATGCGACGCGCGATCCACGCCGCTTCGCAGGGCCGGGCACCGGCGATCTTGACCTCGTCCCCGGCGTCGACGACCGCGAACTCGAGCACGGGCCCGTCGGCCGGCAGGAACGGTGCGGCGGCCTCGAGCGGTTCGTACGTGACCCCGGCCGCGTCGCCCGCGAAGAGCGCGCCGTTCAGCGCGTTGATGCCCTTGACCAAGGGCTCGCAGGTGCGGTAGGAGGCGTTCATCGGGTGCACCGCGGCTGCGCCCACGCGCTCCCGCTCGCGGAGGATCACGTCGACGTCGGCGCGCCGGAAGCGGTAGATGCTCTGCTTCGGGTCGCCCACGGAGAACTGCGGCGCCTGCGAGCGGAGCAGCGCGAGGATCTCCGCCTGGAGCGGGTTGGTGTCCTGGAACTCGTCGACCAGCAGGCCCCGTGGCGCCAGATCGAGCGGCCGCTTGCGCTCGGCGGCCCGGCGCAACAGGTCGCGTGCACGCAGCTCGAGATCGGTGAAATCCAGCGCCGAGCGCTCGGCCTTGAGCGCCTTGTAGGCGTCGTCGTAGGTGCCGAGGATCGCACGCAGGCGGGGCAGGAACTCGCGCGGGCCCCACGCGTCGAGCAACGCGGCCGTCAGCGCCCCGAGCGCGCGCGAGAGGGCCGCCCGCGGCTTGCTGTAGGCGTGCTTGCGGGGCCCCTTGAGATCGTCGACGCGGGCGTGAGCCTGGGCCGCGTAGAACGGCGATACCTCGTCGTCGTCCCGCACCTTTGCCAGCGTGCGGCGCACCAGCAGGACGGCGTCCGCGTGGTTCGGCTGCCGCGCTTCTTCGAGATGGTCCGCCACGCCTGCGAACAGCTCGAGCGGCTCCTCGACCGCAGCGAGGGCGGCGAGCAGGTCGGTGCCCGCGACCCGCCACTCGATCTCACGCGGGTCGACCCCTGCTCCCCGCAAGCGATCCAACAAGCCCAGCAGCTCCGCGCGCGGATCGGCCGAGGAGAGCATCGGGTACAGCTCGACGAGGTCGGGATGCTGCTCGGCCAGCAGATTCTCCGCCTGCAGCGCGGCGTCGTCCTTGAGGAGGTCCGACTCGTCGGCGTCGAGAACCTGGAAAGCCGGGTCGACGCCCGCCTCGACGGTATGCTGCCGTAGGAGCAGCGCGCAGAACGCGTGGATCGTCGAGATGGGAGCGAACTCCACCTCGGCCCGCTGCGCGTCGGCCTCACGTGCAGCGTCCCCGTCCAGACCGTCGGCAAGCTCCCGGAAGAGTGCGGCGATGCGAGCGCGCATCTGCGCCGCCGCCTTCTCGGTGAAGGTGAGGGCCGCGAGGCGCCGCAGCGGAGCGCTGTCCCCGCGCACGAGATGCACGAAGCGCTCCGAGAGCACGCGCGTCTTGCCGGAGCCCGCGCCCGCGGTGACGAGGGCGTCGGCGAACGGATGCTCCACCGCACGCTGCTGGGCCTTGGAGAGCGGCGGCGACGTCATGCCTGGCCCTCCTCGGCGCGTGCCGCTTCGAGTGTGGCGACGTCGGGGCGGCAGACGTCCTGCCACGGGCAGTCGCCGCACGTGCCTGCCTCGGCCGGAGCGCGCTCATGGGCACCCGCCCTGGCCCGGCGCACGACCTCGGTCGCCGTCCGCTCGGCTTCGTCGAACCGCTCGCGGAACGCGGCGTGCTCTTCCGCCGCGGGTTGGTTGGCCTCGCGCCGGCCTTCGAACAAGGCAGCGGCGTCGGCGTCGTGCAGGATGCGCCGGCTGCGGGTGAGCCCTGCGACCCACTCGAAGCCCACGACCCGCACGCCCAGGCTCTCCTCGATGGCGCGCGCGTAGAGGGGCACCTGCAGGTCGTTGCCCTCCGCCGCTCGCTTGAAGGAACCGTCCGCGCTTCCGGCGCTGCGCTTGTAGTCGACGATCGCAGCGACCTCGCCCCCGTCCTCGAGCACGGCACGATCGATGCGGTCCACGGCGCCACCGAAGCGGAAGCGGCAGTCGGGCTCCCCCAGCTCGAGCACGTCGTCGTAGCCGAACTTGAACTCGAGCCCCTCGCGCCAGGGTCGCAGGGCCCCCTCTGTCGCGCGCTCGCGCTCCCGCAGCAGCTCGAGCGCCCGCACGAGCTCGCTCTCCAGCAGGCGCGCCTCCAGGCCGTCGACGCCGACACTCTCGACGCCGGCGCGCGCACAGAGCGCGGGGGAGCGATCGGGATGCCGCACGGCCACCTCGAAGGCATGGTGCAGCGCCGAGCCCTTGCCGCGCACGTCGAACACGGGGCCGTCCATCGTCAACTCGTCACTCTTCACGCCGGCCACGTACTGGAGGAAGAAGCGGAAGGGACAGCGCACCGCCTCGTTGAGTCGCGAGGCGGAGACGAGTTCCGTCGCGCGAGCGAAGTGGCCCAGCGCCGCGCGGCGCCCCGCATCGTCGCGCCAGAGCGGATCCGACGCGACCCGCCGGGCGCGCTCCATGCGCTCCCGCACCTGCGTCCCGCTCGCCGCTTGAAGCGCTGCTGCGAACGCGCGCTCCTCGGAGGAGACGTCGCGGCGGCGCGCAGCCCACGGCGCGAGACGGGCGGCCGCGTGCAGGCGCCAGTCGTGAACCGTATAGCAATCGGCTCGCGCGCGCGCTACGCGCCCCGGTGTGCGCGCCTCGACCACGACCTCCGGTTTGACGACGGCCTCGAGTTCGTGCAGGAAGGCGGACGGTTCCTTGGGATCCCCCTTGTCGTCGTAGGCCCGCCGGGCAAGCAGCAGGCGGCTGCCCGCGCGTGTGACGGCGCCGTAGAACAGCCGACGCTCCCGTGCCTCGCGCTCGCGTGCCAGGGGGAGTCGGAGCACGCCGTCCTGCGTGCGGAGTGCGTCGCGGTCGGCGTCGCGCAGGAGCACGTCCTCGCGCGGTCGCAAGGGGAAGCGGCCTTCCTCCAGGCCCGCCACGACGACGACGGGAAGTTCCCAATAGCGCGCTTCTTCCGCGTCCATGAGCGTGACCGCGTCGAGACGGCGGTCGGCCGCGCGGACCGTGGTCTTCTCCCAGGCCTCGGTCAGCTCGGCGACCGCCTGCTCCGCATCGGCCGCGCCGCCCAGACCTGTGCGCTCGACGGCGGAGCGCAGCGCCCCGAGGATGCCGGTGATGCGGGCGCGTGCGGCGACGGCGCGCGCCAGACGCTGGTCGTGCGCCGCGTCCTGCGGCCGCCCCTCCGCGTCGAAGCCCGAGGGCTCCGGCAGCGGAGCCAGCGCCTCGACCGCCGCCGCCAGGGAGGTGTAGAGCGCGCCGGCTCCCCCGGCAGCGGACACCGTAGCGGCGAGTGACGCGAGGTGCTCGAGGACGGGACGGGCGTCGTCGGGAGCGGCCTCGCACAGGCTCTCGAAGTCGGGCGGGAAGCCGTGGGAGCGCAGTTCGACGTCCCACGCGTCGAGCGCCTCGACGGACAGGGCGCCTGAGCCCAGGAGCGCTTGCCAGCGGAGCCACTCGACGACGGCAGCCGCGTCGAAGCGTCCCGCGCGTGTAGCGCCACCGAGGACGGCGAGCGGGCCGCGCAGGGCGCGCGCGAGAGGCTCGGCTGCGAGCGCATCCCCTCCTCCGGCCACGCGGAGCGGCACGCCGAGGCGCGCAAACGCACCCTCGAGGCGCTGGGCGCCCTCGTCGAGCCGCCGGACCACGACGCCGACGTCGCGCCAGCCGCGAACACCCGGTACGGCCTCGCGGGTCACCACCTGGCGCACGGCCCGCGCGACGGTCTCGGCCTCGTCCTCCGCGTCACCCGCGATCAACAGCTGCACGCTCGCGCCACCCGCCAGGGGCTCGGACGAGCGCGAGAAGAGCCGCTCGGCGATGGCTGCCAGTGGCTCCTCCGCACTGCGCCGGAAGCCTGTGATCCGCCGCTCTTCGAAGCCCTGGCCGAGCAAGTGCTCCCGTGCACCCTGCGACCCCGCGAAGACCTGCGGGCGCTCTTCGTCCCAGGGCAGCGTGACGAGGACCTCGCCGCCCGCGGTGGTGACCGCGTTCGTGAGCGCGCGCAGGATGCGCTCCTCGACGCGCGAGAAGTCATCGAAGCCATCGACGACCAGGGCCGTGGGCGGGGTGAGCGGCGGTTGCTCCTCGAGGCGCAGCGCGAGTCGCCGCAGCGCGTCCTCGTGGTCCTCCAAGCCGGCTCGCTCGAGCAGGTCCTCGTAGCACTCGAACACGGCGAGGAAGCCGTCGAGCTTCTCGCGGGAGTAGGCGCTGACCTCGGCGCGTGCCGCCACGAGGTGCTCGCGCGCTTCTCCACCCTCCAGACCGGTCTGCTTCAACTCCTTCACGAGCCTGAGCACGTGGGAACGGAACCCG
>JAHEIK010000034.1 GCA_024639415.1 Planctomycetota bacterium | reverse complement strand
CGGCACGAGCAGCTCCGCGCCCGCGTAGCCCTGCTCCATCAGCTCGAAGCCGAACACCGACGCGACCGCCGCCGCCACGATTCCCCGTGGACACAGCCACGCCAGGAAGAGCTTCTCCTCACGCGAGAGTCGCGAGCCGCGTGTGGAGACCCAGACTGTGATGGGCCGCACCACCAGGATGAGCGCGGCGAGGAACGCCACGACGCCGAGGTCGAGCGTACCAAGTGCCTGCATGCCGTCCGCTGTTGCCAGCCGGGCCGCCAGGAGGATGAAGAGCGAGGACAGCAGGAGGACGCGCAGGTTCTCCTTGAACTCGAGGATGTGGCGCACCGACACGTGGTGCTGGTTGGCGGCGTAGACGCCCATCAGCGTCACTGCCAGCAGACCGCACTCGTGCTGCAGGTGGTTCGTGCCTGCGAAGACACCGACCACCAGCGTGAGCGTCACGGGGATGTGCAGGTGATCGGGGATCCAGTAGCGCCGGAGCATCTGCACCAGGAGCCAGCCGCCGGCCAGGCCGCCCGCGCCGCCTACGACAGCCGTTCTCAGGAGGCCCAGCAGGGCATGTCCGGTGTCCTGGCCCCAGCCGCCCGGCGACACGAGGCCTTCGTAGACCAGCAGCGCAAGCACGGCTCCCACGGGATCGATGGCGATCCCTTCCCACGTGAGGATCGGCCCCGTGCGCCCGCGCGGGTTGATGTGTCGGAGCAGGGGCAACACCACGGTCGGACCCGAGACGATCAGGATCGCGCCAAGCAAGAGGGAGAGCTCGAAGCCGAAGCCCGCGAGGTAGTAGGCTGCGAGCGTTGCGAGGACCCACGTCGTGAGGGCGCCGACCGAGATCAGGCGCAGCACGGTCCGGCCGTGCTTCCGCAGGTCATCCATCTTCAGCGTGAGCCCGCCTTCGAAGAGGATCAGGGCCACCGACGCGGAGACGACCGGGAACAGCAACTCGCGTCGCAGCAGGCCCGCTATGCCCAGGTCCAGCCAGTGCGGCCCGGCGAAGAAGCCGAAGAGCAGCAGCAGCAGGATGGACGGCAGCTTCAGCCGCCAAGCAATCCACTGCGCGGCCATGCCGAGCATGAGCAGGGCAGCCAGGCCGAGCATCACATCCACGGGTTCGCCTCCCTTCGCGCCGACGATGCTACCGGACCCTGCGTAGAATCCCGCCCGTCTGGGAGTTTGCGATGCGCCTGATCACGTGGAACGTCAACTCGATCCGCACCCGCCTCGAGCGGGCCCTGGCGCTGCTCGAGCGCCACGATCCCGACGTCCTCTGCCTCCAGGAGACGAAGGTCGTCGACGAGGGCTTTCCCCGGGAGGCGTTCGAGGAGCGCGGCTGGCACGTCGAGACCCACGGCCAGCCCACCTACAACGGCGTGGCGCTGATCTCGAAGAAGCCCGCCGAGGACGTCGTGCGGGGCATGCCGGACGACGAGGAGGATGCCCAGCGGCGCGTGATCGCCGGGACCTTCGCGGGCGTGCGTGTGATCGACGTCTACGTGCCGAACGGCAAGGACGTCGAGAGCGAGCACTTCGTCTTCAAGCTCGCGTGGCTCGAGCGCCTCTTGGCCATGCTCCAGTCTTCGGCCACGCCGGACGCTCCGGTCGTCTTGCTGGGCGACTTCAACATCGCGCCCGACGATCGCGACGTGCACGACCCGGATGCCTGGCGCGGCAAGGTGCACTTCCATCCCAGGGAGCACGAGGCTCTCGCGCGCTTCCACGACTGGGGCTTCAGCGATCTCTTCCGCTGGCACCACCGCGAGGGCGGCCTCTACTCCTGGTGGGACTACCGCCAGCTGGGCTTCCCGCTCAACAAGGGGTTGCGGATCGACCTGATCCTCGCCACCGAGCCCATGGCGGATCGCTCGGAGGCTTGCTGGATCGACCGCGAGGAGCGCAAGGGCGACCAACCTTCGGACCACGCGCCGGTCATCGCCGATTTCGAGGACTGATCCACGCTCCCACCGTCTCGATGTGCGACAGGTCGGCTTCAGTCCCAGGGCGATCGTGACGAAGGCTTATGTATGCGTCGTCTCGTGCCCATCCTGCCGCTCGTACTTCTCGCCGCGCTGCCTGCTTGCGGCGTCGGGGGATTGCTCGACGACCTGTCGGGTGCCAAGTTCGACACGCCGGTCGGGGAGAGCATGACGAACGGCGAGTACGACTTCGCCCTCCAGGTCTTCGATCTGGTCAATGCCGAGCGTGAGCATGCGGGTCAGCCCGCCCTGCTCTGGGACGAGGTCGCGGCGGATGCCGGCTACGACCACTGCGTCGACATGCGCGTGCGCGGCTTCTACGCCCACGTCAATCCCGACGGGGACGGCCCCTGCGCCCGACTCCTGGATGCCGGCGTGAGCCCGTACTCCTGCGGGGGTGAGAACCTGGCGCGGACGAACGACTCGCCGCACGACGTCATGGCGGCCTGGATGGCCTCGCCCGATCACCGCGCCCTGATCCTCGCGCCGGGCGTCTCGCACGTGGGCGTCGGCGTCCACACCGGCAGCGGCGGCCCCTGGTGGGCGCTCGAGTTCACGGTCCACTACGAGTAGCCGTGGAGGGCTGAACCACAGGTTCAGCCTCCACCCCGTGAACGTACACGAGCCCGTCACCGTCACCGACGTGCCCGGGCTCCGGGAACGCCGGTGACGGGCACGCAGACGTTCACGTTCACGGTGTAGGGACGGCCGGAGACCTCGCCGCAGGCGAGGGCGAACGACCGCCCGCGGAGGTGTGTGGGCGTTTCCGTGGAGGTGAAGACGGGCCACGGGGACGGGCGACGGGTACGCCGGTGACGGGCACGCAGACGTTCACGTTCACGGTGTAGGGACGGCTGTGCCGTCCCTACCGCCTCGCGTACTTGCCGCCATTCTCCTCGGCCAGCCGGCGTAGCAGCTCTGAGTCCATGCCGATCGAGACGCAGTGGATCGCGACGCGCCGCGTCTGGTTCTCGCGCCGCACCGCGCGCAGGATGTCCGGCGTCGCCACGTACTTGCCCGCGCCCGGAACGCCGTCGGACAGCAGGAAGACGGTGTCCACGTCCTTCGTCCGCAGCGCCAGCTCGAGACCGTCGTACAGGTTCGTGCCGCCCGTCGGCTTCAAGCCGAGGAGGTGCTTGCGCAGCTGCGTGCGTGTTCCGGAGCCTAGCCTCTGCAGCTTCTCCTTGTGCCACGGGTGGATCGTGGTGTGGAACAGGATCACGTTGACGTAGGCGCGGTTCTTCAGCTTGCCGATGGCACCGAGGACCTCGCGCACGGCCACGTCGAGGCGGTTGCGTGGCTTGTCGTTCCCGTCCTCGGCCGGCTCGCCCGCCGCGCTCATGGAGCCCGACTGGTCGATCACGAAGATCACGCGCTCGGACTTGACGGGGATGCCGTAGAAGCCAGCCTGGGTCCCCGCGTGCTGCTCCGGCGGCTGGGGGATCTCCTTCGGGACCTGGAAGCCCTTGCCGTGCTGACTCCACCAGCGCTTCCAGATCTCGGCGTTGTCGTAGAGGTTCATGCCCGTCAGGCGGAACAGGGCCGAAGCGAGCGCATCGCGCACGCGCTCCTCGGCCTCCACGGCGAGGCGCTCGATCAGCGGCGCGATGCAGGACACGGTGCGCAGCGCATCCAGGGCCTCGACGGCGGCCAGGCGCACCTGCCAGCGCTCGTGCGCAAGGGAACGCAGCACGACCGCGACCAGCCCGCCGTCCCCCGAGGCCCGCGCCGCGTCGAGTGCGAGGATGCGGTCCTCCCAGTTGCGCGCCTCGAGCAGGCCCAGGAGGTAGGTCCGGATCTTCGGGTGGTGGAAGCCCAGGCGCGCCAAGGCGCGGATGGCAGCACGCCGGGCCTCCGTCTTGCGGCGGCTCCTCGCGACCTTCAGCAGATGCGTGAGCGCGATCTCGTCGCCGTGATCGCCCAGCGCCTCGAGCAGCAGGGGCAGGACCGTCTCGTCCTTCTCCTTCTTGGCGCGCTTGAGCAGCGCTGCCGTGATCTTGCGCTCGGGGATCGCGGCCAGGATCTCCGCCGCAACGGCGCGCGTCGCAGCGACCTTCGACCGCAGGGCCTTGACCAGGACCGCGACGCTCGCCGGCGCGCGGATGTAGCGCAGCTGCTCCAAGACCTTCTTGCGGACGTTGGCGTGCAGCTTCTCGTCGTCGAGGAAACCCAGGATGGCCGCCACGGCCTTGGCGTCCCCCGCAGCGCCGAGGACCTCGGCGAGTGCGATGCCGATCGTGATCTGGACGGGGCGTACTTCGGCGAGGGCCAGAGCGCGCTTGCGCGCCTGCGGATGGCCGAGCTTGGCGAGATCGCGGATCGCCTCCGCCTTGAGCGTCGGGTAGTCGTCGTCCGCCGCGCGCAAGATCGTGGCGACAGGGGGGCCGCCACGCAGATTGCGCGCGCCCTGCAGGTACGCGTTGTAGCGCAGGTTGGGCGTCCCGGAGTTCTGCACGACCGCGAGGATCGTCTTGCGGGCGCGCTTGGTGTTCGTGAACGCGAGCCAGCGCGCCGCGCCGCTCACGGCACTCGAGTCGCTGCCCTGGAGCATGTCCACGTAGATCGCCTCGCGGTCCGGATGCCCCATGTAGTGCAGGGCTTGCGCGAGGGCGTGGGCGGCGGACGACGTGGCCTTGCGCGCCAGCGCCCCGACCTTGTCTGCACCGAAGGCGAGGTAGGCCTTGTTGCCCAGGCCGCGCAGGGCCGCGTTCTGGATGTTGAGTTCCTTGTCCGTCTTCGCGATGCGCAGCAGGAGGTCGAAGGCCTCGCGTGTGCCGACGTTGCCGAGCAGGTTCACCGTGCCGTAGCGCTCGGCGTACACCTTCTCCTTCTCGGCTTCGTAGCGCTTGCGCAAGACGTCGAACGACTCCGCGGGCGGCGCCCGCGTGATGCCGGCCGTCGGGACGTTGCTGTCCGGCCACGTGCGCTGCTTGGCCGGAGGCACGGTCGCCGCGCGCTTGAACTCGACGGCCAATCCGGACTTGCTCGTCACGCGCGCGACCCAGCCCTCTTCACCGACGCGGAAGGGCACACCGGGAAGAACCCTCTCGGGGGCGTCCGCCGTGCTCTGAAACACCCCGTCGCCGTCGAGGTCGAGCCAGAGCTTGTCCCGCTGCACGTCGTCGAAGCACACGTCGAAGCTGTGATCCGTGAGTGCGATCAGGCGCAGGCGACCGCCGAGCACGACCGTGCCGCGGCGATGGATGGTCGCGTAGACGGACACGAAGTCCTCACCCCGCTCGGGCAGGTAGCTGAAGGTGAGCGGGATGGAGACGGGCTGCCGCTCGTCGGCGTAGGGGGCGAGCACGACCTGCCGGCGGAACCAGCGCGTCCCGGACTTCTGCAGATGCGTCTGCTTCTCCTCCTTCAGGTCGCCGTCGAAGTCGTGGTCGACCCACAGTCGCGGCGCGTCCGGCAGTGCATCAAGGACCACGTTGAGGCCCTTGCTGCCGGCCATCTTGATGCGTGCGTAGCGCGGATTCGTCAGGCCGTCCGGGGGCACGACGCCCTCCGGGGGGACGTCCTTGAAGGGGATCCGGCCGGCGCTGGTCGTGCCCACGCTGCCTGGCTCCCAGCTGAGGCGCGCCGTGACGATCTCCTCTTCAGCCGCAGCGGGGGCTGCGAGCAGGAGGAGGAGCAGGGGAAGGACCCGGCGGAGCACGCCGGGAGTGTACGGCTGACCCAGCCAGGCCGCCATGCCGGGGTGCCTACGGCACGTGATCGACCACGGGAGCCGGCGTGAAGGTGAGAGTCAAGCCGCCCCCCGTGTTCACGAAGCCGGCGGGGTCACCGCCCGCCTGGAAGATCGTGACCGCGCCGAAGTCCAGGGCGCCGAAGTTGTTCGTCAGCTGCAGCGCCGTGCCCTCGATGCGCTGGACGGCCGCGGTCCCTTGACCGCACATCAGGGTGCCGCCCGGAACGGGGTCGATGACCATCGTGCTCGGGTCGGCGTCGAGGAAGCAGGCGTCCAGCAGGATGCCGTCGCCCTGGCCGTTGCCGACGATGACGTTGTCCTGCATCGAGGTGACGGTGATGCCACCTTCGATTCCCTGCAGGTTGACAGCCGGGACCGGACCGGTCACCAGGGTCTCCAGGTTGTTGGAATCCCAGGCAATCGTGATGCCCGGCCCGAACTGTGCCACTGCAAACAGGCACGTGTCATTGCAGCGCATGGCGGTAGAGCCGATGTCCGCGTCGATGTCGGCGCCGAAGTTCTGGATCTCGATGCCGCGGAAGCGGCTGTTCGTCGTGACCCCGATGTTGGAGTCGATGACGTCGAGCGTGCACGCGTCGGGGCCAGGCGAGAGGGTCTGGAAGACGATGCCTGTGCTCACATCGTCGATGACGACGAACCGGCACGCCAAGTTGGCGTCCGTGCAGAGAATGCCGTTCCCGCGGAAGTCCGCGATGTCCGTCGTCACCACGCTCACGCTGGGCCCACCCGTCGTCAGGGCGGTCAAGACCCCCGTGCCCTGGCCGCCGCCGATCTGGATGCCGGTGCCGCCGCCGCCCGTGATCTGTACGTCGCCCGGCGTCGAGCCGTCGGGATCGCCGACCTGGAACGTGCCGGAGACGCCCTCCAGGCGGATGCCGTTGTCGATCGGATCCCGGATGTCGACCTGCTCGATCAGCGTGGGCCCGCTCACGAAGAACCCTTCGATGCCGGTGAAGCCGCCGTCCGTGCTGAGTCCGCGGACCGTGTTCGCGTCACCCAGGCTGACGACCGGTCCGCCGATTTCGTTTCCGATGGCGATGCCCGTGTTGGTCAGGATGGGGCGCTCCGTGGCCGTCACGAGGGTCTGGCCGCACATGACCAGGTCTACGCCCTGGCCGATGAGCTTCTGGAAGGCCTTGAGTCGGATGCCGTCGTCGTAGGGCGTCGTGCCGGAGTTGCCGCGGTAGACGAAGATGGTGTCGCCCTCCTCGGGGTCGTCGGGCTGGCCCGCGAACTGCTGCGCCATGAACGCGGTCAGGGAGTTGAAGGGCCGATGCATCTGGCCGTTGCCGCCGGGAGGGGCTGTGTCGTCGATGAACCACACGATGTCGCAGATGTCGATCGTCACCGTCGCGACGTCCTGATCACCGTTCTGCTCGAGTGTGTAGGTGAACGTGTCCTGCGTCGGCTGGAGGAGGTCCGGGGCGTCCGGGATGCCCACGCCCAGCGGGGGCGTGTAGACGAAGCTGCCATCGGGCTGCATCACGACGCTGCCGCCCAGGTCCGTGACCTGCTGGTAGCTGACGACCGTGCCCGTCGTGAGCATGCCGGTCCTGCCGCCGCCGGTCTTCTCCTCTTCCTCGCCCTTGGGCTCTCGCTGCTCGCACTCGCCGTCTTCATCGTTGAAGAGCACGCCGGTGCCGGCCGGCACGGTCAGCGGCACGTTGCCGATCGTCCCGTAGGCGTCGTTGACCGCGTCGGGCGGGCCGAGGAAGCCGCCGACCTCGAGGGTGACCTCCGGGGACGTGCCCTCGTTGCCCCCGGGCAGGACGATCGTCACGAGGACCGGGATCGTCCCGAACACGTCGGGTAGCTCGGCCTCGAAAAGCGAGTCGCTGAGCACCGTGCCGTCCGTCTCGGTCGTGGCGGACGTGCCCTCGTCGAAGGGCGTGCCCTCCGTCGCCGTCCAGCGCACGATGACGTCGAGGCCGTGCTCGCTGAGGAAGCCGCTGCCTGCGAACTGCACCAGCGCTTCGGTCTCGCCGCAGAGGATCGTCTGGCCGGGAGCCAACCCCAGCACAGTGACCGTGCCTTCGCCGAGCGTGAAGCCCGAGCCGCAGCCCGCCAGCAGAACGAGCACGAGGCAGGCCGTTGCAATCGTGGTGCGCTTCATGTCCCTCATCTCCTTTGCGCGCCTTGCACGGCCGCGCCTCATCAAGTCAACGCCAACGGCGGGTAGTCTATCGGATCCGAGGCCGGATGTTGAGTCTCAAGGGGCCGGCCCGCCGGGGCTAGAGTTCCGCCTCGACCATCTCGCGCAGACGCCTGACGGTGGTGGGCGCGTGCCCCGCGTAGTGGTTGTTCACGTACACGAAGCTGCGCACGCCCTGTTTCATCATCCCGCGGATCAGGGTGGCCCAGCGGAGCATGCGGTCCGTGTGGTCGAGGACCTCCTCGTCCCAGGTCGTCGTGACGGCTTCGATCTTCTTGCGGTCGCCGAGCAGGCGGATGTAGCAGTCGGGCCCCGTCACGACGTCGAACTTCGGCACGACTTCATCGCCGTGCGGCATCCACGCCTGGTCGACGAGCACGAGGCTCATGCCGTGCTTGCGCAGCAGGTCGACGTAGCCCTGCTTGAGCCACGCCTTGTTGCGGATCTCGACCGCGTAGCGGAAGCCCTCCTTCGGTAGATCGCGTAGGAATACGTCGAGCCGCTCCAGGAACGGGCCGTCGGAGGGGAACGTCGCGCGGTTGAAGTAGGGGAACTGGATCAGGAGGTAGGCGAGCTTGTCGCCCATGCGCCGCATCTGCTCCAGGAACACGTCGCGGTCCTCGTACGTCGCGTCCGGATCCATGATGCGGGTCGCGTCGGGCTTGGAGGTCCGGCCCGCGTGCACGATGGACTTCGGGAACTTGGCCGACAGGAGGAAGCCCTCCGGCACCTTCGCCGCCCAGCCGTCCACGAGGCGCGCGCTCGGCAACGCGTAGTACGTCGCGTCCACCTCGACGGTATCGAACTCGTGTGCGTAGACGCTCAGGAACGACCGCGGCGGCGTGCGCGGCGGATAGAACGGGCCAACCCAGTCCTTCGACGAGAACGACGAGGTACCGAAGCGCACGAGCGCCTGCGCGTCGTAGGGGAGGAGTTCCGTCTTCACGCTGTTCCGTCTGCGGGCGACGCCGCGCTGCAACATGCGGGAGGGCCGCACAGTTCACGCGAGCGGGTCAGATGTCGATGCGGACACCCACGAAGAAGCTGTGGATGAGCGCGGAGTCGCCGGCGTCCTGCATCTGCAGGGAGCCGGTCGCGGCCTGTGCGAAGTCCAGCGCGTTCTCCACGCGCGAGATCTCGTCCAGGTAGAGCAGGGTGTAGGACGCGGTGATGCCGACGCGCGACATCACGCGCCACAGCGCCGAGACCTCGAGCTCGAAACCCCACGTGAAATCGGTCTCTTCCCGTGCGCCGTTGGTGGTCGCACCACCCGTGACGATCGAGGTGTCGGACTCGACCATGTCGCGGTTCATCCAGCCGGCCAGCAGCTTGCCGCTGATGGCCCAGGAGAACGACGTCGACGGGCGCTGCTTCCAAGCCACCATCGCCTGCACGCCGAGGAAGCGATTCTCGACGGTGGAGGCCAGGGCGGAGTCGGGCGCAAGACCGGCCCAGTTCGTGGCCGTCAGCTCGTCGTCGATGCCGATCACGCGACCGCCGAGACCCCAGTCGAGCTGCGAGCACGGGTCGCAACTGCAGGTCTTCCACCAGTTGAGCTCGCCGCTCCATACCTCGCTCTCGTTCGCCAGCGTCGTGCTGGCGGTGGGCGAGAGGAGCAGCGGCCCGCCGGCTCCGTTGCGGAAGCCGAACTGTCCCGTCTGCCGCGAGCTGGCGTCCCAGTTGCCCAGCCACGAGCCGCGCGCTTCCCAGCGCGTGCCGTTACCTGTGCGGTAGCCGATCGTGAGGCGCACCCCGAGGGCCGCGTCGAAGGAGTTCTCGCTGAAGTCGAACGGGGTCACGCCCGCCGGTAGCGGCTCACCGAGGATGCCGTCCGGATCCTCGAAGAGGCTCAGGCCGCCCTCGACCGTGATGTCCCAGAGGCCGCGGTTGCTCGGCGTGCGCGCGATGCGCACCGTGCCCGGGGCCGGCGCTTGCACGGCGCCGCGCACGTCGGCGTCCTGTGCGTAGGCGGCTTCGGTCCCGGCGAGTGTCCAGATAGCAAGGCATGCCGCGAGGACGCAGAGGCCTCGTGCGATATCAATCCAACGTCCCATAGAGTCTCCCACCCATTGTTCGCCGGGATTCTACCGGGCGGGGTGCAAGGATGGGAGGACCGGGAACCGAAGCCGGATTCCTGGTAGCGCGTTGCGCTCCGCAGGCATCCGGCTCCCCCGTGGAGGTCAGCGGCGACGTCCGACGTGACGGCCGCCGTGGCGGTGGCCGCCGTGATGGCCATGGCTGCGGTGGCCATAGTGGCTGCGGTGGCCATAGTGGCTCCGGTGCCCGTAGCTGTAGCCGAAGCCCACCCCGATGCTCACGGGTGCGTAGTAGTACGGGCGGTAGTAGCTGGGGCTGTAGTAGTGCGGCCTGTAGTAGCTGCTGCGGTAGACGTAGCGCGGCGCGCAGGTCGTGTAGCGCGGCGCGCAAGTCGTGGTGCGGGCGGGCCGCACGTAGCGGCGCCTGACGACCACGCGACGCACGCGCGGCGCGCAGCGGTACCCGAAGCTCGAGCCCTGGTCCGCGTAGGACTGGCCGGCTGTCGGCTGGCCGCCGGACGCGGCGAGCACAGTCGCTTCGGCGTCGGGAGCGGCGGCGACTGCCGCCAGGACAAGGGCGAGCACGCCCAGACCGGTCATCGTGATGGTGCGCATGGGGAGGTCCTTTCGTAGGAGCAAAAGGACCCGGAGCCTCGCCGGTCGAGCACCGGGATCCGACCGCCATCAGCCTACCAGCCCGTGCGCCGCGCGCAGCCCCACCATGCCGCGGCATGGGCGGATCGGACGCGACCCGCGGATACGGCTATAACCATGGCCTTGGAAGGAAGAAGGAGGTCCTCCGATGCGCCTGATAGCAGTCCTTGCCACCGTTTCCATCGTCTGTCTGTGTGCCGCTCCCGCAACGGCTGGGGAGTGGAGCCTCGAGAAGTGGGCGCAGCAGGAGTCGGCCTGGAAGGGGCACGGGGTCGGTAGCTCCGTGACGCAGACCACGACCGTCCCGATGCCTAAGATGCCGAACATGCCCGACGTGCCGGGCATGCCGAAGGACGGCAAGATGGTCACGACCACCAAGACCACGCTGACCAAGATCACGAAGGACGGCTACGTCTTGACTGTTGCGACGACATCCATGGGCAACACCTCCACAACGACCCGCACCGAGCCGAAGGTGCGCAAGGTGAGACTCGCAGGTCAGATCAAGGAGGCCGGCGAAGAAGCCGTCACCGTCCAGGGCAAGAGCTATACCTGCAAGGTGAAGACGGTGTCGAACATGGGAGACCTCCTCGGCGACAGCCTGGATCAGGGTGGGCCGGGCGGAGGGGGTGCTCCGCAGGTCCAGAAGGGCAAGGTGTGGGAGCACCCCACGCAGGGCGTCCTCAAGATGGAGACCACGACGAGTGCCGGGGGGCAGGCCGGGAAGATGACGTGGCAGGTCACCCGTCTCACAGCCAACTACGTCCTTGGCAAGACGACGTACGCGGGTCGCGAGATGTTGATGACCAGTGCCGGGCAGATGGGCAACGCGAAGGTGACAGTGATTACGTCGAACACCGTCCCCGGCGGGACGCTGAAGAGCGTCGCCGAGATGGCCATGATGGGGCGCAAGACGAAGGTCACGACGGTCCTCACCGCGTACACGAAGAAGCCGCTCACGGCGACCACACCCGCTGTCAAATGACGCCTCCCATGCGACCTGCAGTCGCATGGGCTCCATCAGCGCTGCGAACACCGCCTGCGCGCTCGTCGTCTGCCAGCCCCACGCCCGCAATCTGCCCGTCCGCCTTGCTCCGCACCCAACGCCGGATCTACCCTGAGGAGCCCCGGCGTGGGCCGGGCTCCCGGAGGTTCGACGATGCGTGCGCGCTCGCTGCTGTGGTTCGGTGCTCTGTTGCTTCCCTTGGTGTTCGGCGGTGTCCTGACCACACCTGCGTGGGCCGGTGACGACGACACCGAGCGCGAGGTTCGTGAGGTGAAGCAGAAGATCGAGCTGCTGTTGCGTGAGTCCCGCGAGCTGGAGGAAGAGGGGCACGCCGAGAAGGCCCGCGACGTCCGCAAGCACGCGCTCCACCTGCGCAAGCGCCTGGGCGAGTTCCTCGAGAAGCGCGCCGGCGAGCGCAAGAAGCGCGCCGCAGGCGGCGAAGCGGGCATGAAGCGTGCGCACGAAGTCCTGCGCGGACTCGGGCAGGGCATCCGCGCGCTGGAGATGCTCGGCAAGAAGGAAGAGGCCGCCCGCCTGAGGCGCATCTACGAGGGCGTCCGGGAGCGCATGGAGCACGCAGCCGACAGGCACGAGGCGGATCCGCGGCGCGAGAAGCGCACGGAGCGCCAGGTCGTCGAGGGCTGGATCGAGCTCATGGGCTACGGCGTGAAGGTGTTGGTGAAGGCCGGCAAGGACGACCTCGCCCATCTGCTCGAGCACGGCAAGCATGCGATGGAACTGGCCCTCGCAGGCAAGCACGACGAGCGCTCGAACAGGATCCGCAAGGAGGCGCCCTCGCGCTCTGCACTCGGCGAGTGCCTGCTCGTGGCCGCGGAGATCCTCAGCGACCACGGCGACGAACGCCACGCGAAGCTCATGGCCGACCTCGGTCGCCAGTGGCGGCAGAAGAAGCGCGGCAAGGAGCGGGTGGACGGGCGCAAGCAGCTGGATCTCGACAACCTCGAGCACCGCATCGCCATCCTGAAGATGGCGCTGCCCGCGCTGCGCGAAGGCGAGCGCAAGGAAGCGACGAAGATCGTCGAGCGCGCGCTCAGCACCGGACGCGTCCTGCTGGCCGAGCGCGAGGACGACGAGGCTCGCGAGATCCTCGAGCAGACGCCGCCGCTGGGGCACCTCGCCGAGGTCTTGCACCTTGCGTCGGATCTGTGGATGAAGTTCGGCGACGAGCACAAGGCGAGGGTCGTGAGAGCCCTGGCGCAGCGCTACGCCGAACGGGCCCACGAGCAGCGGCGCGCAGGCCGCGAGGATGACGACGACGAGGAACACGGCGAGGACCGGGGCGAGGACGCCGAGCACGACGACGACGACGACGACGAGCGGGCCGAGGCGATCGAGGAGCTCCGCGAGGAGCTGCAGGAGCTGCGGCGCGTCATCGAGCGCATGCAGCGGCGGCTGAAGGCGCTCTCGCGCTCGAAGTAGCCGCCGCCGCGTCGGACCACGCCGCGCGGCGTTCCCTGTTGCCGTGGCCACCACGTTGCTTGCGGGACGCCGGTTGCTGTAGGGGCCATGGGAGGCCGACGCGCAGCGGCGGGCGAGTCCTGGCCCGGCCCGCACGCTGTCCAGGGAGCAGACGGAACGGGGTACGGGAACGGGCGACGGGCACGTCGGGAACGGTGACGGGAACGGGGTAGCTGCGCGGAGCGCAGCTACATCAGAACCAGCAGGCAGAACGCCAGGATCAGCAGCGAACCGATGATGTCGTTCGCCGTCGTCACCAAGGGATGCGTCGCCACGGCGGGGTCCACCCCCGCCCTGTCCAACATCAGCGGCGTAACCACACCGAAGAGCGTCCCCAGGCAGATGGTGCCGAAGATCGCGAAGGCGGCGATCCAGGCGACGTCGAGATTCTGGTGGTTGAGGATCGCCGCTGAACACCACACCAGCACGCCGGTTCCGGCGCCCAGCACGGAGCCCACGAGCACTTCCTTGCGCACCACGTGCCACACGCCGCCCAGGCCGATGCGGCCGAGCGCGAGCGAGCGCACCGTGACCGTGGCCGTCTGGGTCGCGCAGCCACCACCCATGCCCATGATCACGGGGATGAAGATGAACAGCTTGCCGGCGTCCTTGACGAGGTCCTCCCCCGCGTTGATGACCACGGCGGCGATGATCCCGCCGAGGAACGTGGCCAGCAGCCAGGGTGAGCGCGCGCGGAGCGCCACGGCCACGGACGGCTCGTAGATCTCCTCCGGATCCGTACCGGCAGCGCGCGCGATGTCCTCCGTGGCCTCCTCGACGACGACGTCGACGATGTCGTCGACCAGGATGCGTCCTAGGAGGTGATCGTGCTCGTCCACCACCGGCACGGACGAGACATCGTAGTCGCGCACCAGGTTGGCGATCTCCTCCTGGTCCATCATGACCGGCACCTTCACCGGCACCGGGATGGTGATCGCCTCGATGGGGGTGCTGTCCTCCGCCAGGATCAGGGCGCGCTCCTTGACCCAGCCCTTGAGGCGGCCCGCGTCGTCCACGACGAAGATCTCGTGCAGCTCGCCGACCTCGTCGCGCGTGCGCCGGATCTCTTCGACGGCGGTGCGCGCCCGGTGGCGGAGTCGGACTCGTACCAACTCCGTCTGCATGATCCCGCCCGCGCTCTCCTCGGGGTACTCGAGCAGCGTGTTCAGCTCCTCGCGGTCTCCCGGCTCGATCTCGCGCAGGACCTCTTCCTTGCGGCCCTTCTCCATGGCCTGCAGGACGTCGGCCGCGTCGTCGGTCTGCATCTCCTCGATGACGTCGGCCGCGACGCTCGGGTCCATCTCCTCGAGGACGTCGGCGGCTTCCTCGTCCTCCATGTTCCCGATGACGTCGGCCTTCTCGTGCAGGCCGACGATGGCCTGGAAGGCGCGCGAACGGTCTTGCGGCGAGCGCAGTGCCTCGATCAGATCGGCGATCTCCGGCGGCTGCAGTAGCAGCAGGAACCTGCGCAGGTCCGCGCTCGAGCCCTGGCGGATCAAGCGCTCGAGTGCGGTCAGGTTGTCGTCGGAGTCTTGCGACATGGGGCCCTAGGCGCGGAGCGCCTTCGTCGTGAGGGAGTGCAGCAGCATCGCGCCGAGCGCGACGCCGTAGCCGGTGCCGCGCTCGGCGGTCCCAGAGGGCCCGGCCATGTCCACGTGCAGCCACGGGATGTCCAGGTCCTCGACGTGACTATAGATGAACTGGGCCGCGCAGGAGGTCTGCGCATTCATGCGGTCCGCCACCGAGTTGCGCATGTCCGCCACCTTGGACGCGAACTCGGGCTGGTACAGCTCCGGCGCGAACGGCAGCGGGTGCGTCAGGTCGCCGCAGGCACGTCCGGCCTCCACGGCGAGGTCCTCGAGTCCAGCGCGGTTGGAGATGACGGCGGCGTGCCGGTTGCCGGTGGCGACGAGCTGGGCGCCCGTCAGTGTCGCCATGTCGACACAGACGTCGGGCTTGTACGTGCGGGCGACGTACGAGAGTGCGTCGGCCACGACCAAGCGCCCCTCGGCGTCGGTGTTGTTGATCTCGACGGTCTTGCCGGAGTGCATCGCCAGGATGTCCCCGGGGCGGTACGCGTCCGGACCGATGGCGTTGTCGGCGAGCGCCGCGGCACAGACGAACGCGTCCTTGTGGCCGGAGGCCGCGAGCGCCAGCGCCGCGCCGACGACGGCGCCTGCACCGCCCATGTCGCCCTTCATGCCGTACATGCCTGCGCTCGACTTGATCGAGAGTCCACCGGTGTCGTAGACGATGCCCTTGCCGATCAGGGCCGCCTTGCGCTTGGCGCGCGGCGGGCTGTAGCGCAGCAGGAGGAGGCGCGGCGGATGCATCGCGGTGCGGCCGACGGCGTGCAGCCCGCCCATGCCCTTCTCCAGCACCTTGGCGCCGGAGATGGCTGTCACCGTGAGGTGCTTGATGCCGCGCGCCGCCTTGCGTGTCTCGCTGACGAACTGCGAGGTGCTCAGCTCGGCCGTCGGCATGTCGTAGAGCCGCGCGGCCCAGCGGGAGCGATGCACGATCTGCTGCTCGAGCTTGCTCATCGTGTGCGGCGAGCCGTCGGCGCGGACGCAGGCAATGCGCACGACCTGGCGCTCCTTCTTGCCCGTCGCACGGCTGTACTCCGGGAGCGAGCGTGCGACGGCGCGCGCCAGCGGCAGCGCGTGCTCGGGCTTCTCGACGCAGAGGATGACGGCCGCGGTGCCCGGCTTCAACTCCACGCGGCGCATGGCGTCGTCTGCCGCGATCGACCGGGCAGGGCAGCCGTAGCGCGAGCGCTCGTCGGGCAGGACGGCGAGGTGCAGCAGCCCCGGACCGGCGTCGGGATTCACGCTCGTGAGCAGCTTCCCGCGCGGGCCGGCAGCCGTCTCACGTGCGCTCCCCGCGAGCAGCCGCGTCCACGGCGCGTCGACCGTCTTCGTCAGCCAGCCCTTCTTCAGGCGGCGCTCCGGCGCGAAGAAGACGGCTGTAGATGCCCCGCGCAGGGCAGCGCTGACGGTGCGAGCAAAGCGAAGTTCCGACATCGTGACCCTCCCGCCGCGTCATGCGGTCGCTCCCGGGAAGGGTACCCTCGGTGCCTCCCTGTGCGACCTGGGAAGCCTGCGTGAACGCGATCCCGAAGCCCCTGACGATCGAGCAACTGGAGGCGGCTCTCGCCATCGAGG
>JAHEIK010000033.1 GCA_024639415.1 Planctomycetota bacterium | reverse complement strand
ACGGGGCAGACGTCCACGCAGGGCGGCTCGTCGCACTGCTGGCACTGCACGGGCAGGTAGAACTTGCCGTCGGCAGGCACGTCGTGGTCGTACGTGGTGTTGCCCTGCTCCATGTCCATCGTGCCCTTGGGCATCTCGAGGACCCGGATGTAGGACTGGTTCGACGCGCGGTCGTGGTTGTTCTCCTTGTGGCAGGCCTCGACGCACTTGCCGTTGCCGTTGCACACGCTGAGATTGATCGCGTAGACGAACTTCGTGCCGGGAATCGGCTGCGGGTCGCGGATCGTGACGTCCGCGTCGTGGCTCGCGCGTACCTCGTCCTCGAGGCGCTTGATGACCGTCTGCTTGTCTTCCGGCGACAGCTCCTTGTAGTGCCGCTGGAGGAACTCCTCCGCGCTGAGCCGATCGGTGACCTGCGTGAGAGGGGAGAGGGCAGCCGCGAAGGCCGTCGCACCCAGCGTGGCCCCGATGCCCTTGACGACGGTGCGTCGGGCGACAGACGACTTGCTGGAGGCGTCGCCGGCAGAAACGTCGTTGTTGTCGGCGCTCATCGCGCACCTCCCTTGGGCGCATCCCGGTGCGCGTCCATGAAGCGATCGCGCGGCTTGAAGGTGGGTTGCATGCGCGGGAACGCAGGTACATGCGGATCGTGGCAGTGCACGCACTGGTTGCGGGTGCGGGGGCCTCGCGTGAGGTCCCAGTAGCCGTTCATGCCGCCATGCGCCCCGTGCTTGTAGTCGCGGGCCTGTGTGCCGTGGCATTGCGTGCACAGCTCGAGCGAGTGTGTGAAGGGCAGCGCCCTGCCGTCGGCCAAGCGCAGGGTGTCGTAGTCCTTGGGGTTGTGGCACGCCAGGCACGAGCGCTCGCCGTGATCGAAGGGGAACTCCTTGTGGAACTTCGTGAGCTCCGCGGGCTTGGTTGCCGGCGACTCTTCCGTGCGTAGCGAGTGGCACGTCGAGCACGCGACGACGATCGGAGCGCCCAGCGCGTCGACCTCTCCGGTGGCCATGCGGGCGGGCTTGCCCACGGGCCGCAGGTTGACGGGGTGCTTGGGGCCGGACGGCGGAGCAGCCTTGGCCGGCGCGCCCGTCTCCTCCGAGAGAAGGGCGGGCGCCGCCAGCAGGAGGGCCGCGCCCAAGGCGAGCCCACACAAGAGAACGCCCGGCCGCAAGCGGGCAAGAGCATCACGGATCCAGCGCATGGCGCGTTCCTCGGTCCGGTCCGGGACCCTCGTGGCCCCGGCTCCCTCGCCCGCAACCTAGGACCGCTGCGAGAATATTCAAGATATTGCGCTCGTTTTATCGTTTATTTGCTGGGTGGCGTGGCTAGGGTGTCGCCAAGCAGTAGGGAGTCCCTCGCATGGCGGTCGGCGGTCTGGTCGTGACCTTCTCCGAGAACGAGCAGGATCGTGCCGCCGCGCAGGCCCTCCTCGTCGCCGATCCGCGCATCGAAGTTGGCCCGTCCGAAGGCCTGCGTCAGGCCGTCGTCGCTGAGACCGACGACACGCGCAGCGGCGAAGCGCTGAGCGCCTATCTGCTCGAGCACCCCGGCATCGTTGCCGTCGACGTCGCCTTCGTGGGCGGTTTCGACGCCGACGCATCCAGTTCCAAGGAGTAACGAACGATGAGCCTCACATCGGACCGGCGGACCGTGCTGAAGTCCGCGGCGATGGCCGCCGCCTGTGCCGTGCTGGCCAAGGCGGGGGCAGCGCATGCTGCGCCCAAGAACGATGAGCTGGATGCCGGCCTCACCTGGGACAAGGCGCCGTGCCGCTTCTGCGGAACGGGTTGCCACGTCCAGGTCGGCACGCAGGACGGCAAGATCGTCGCGATCGCCGGCGACAAGCAGGCCGACGTCAACAAGGGCCTGCTCTGTGTGAAGGGCTATCACGTCGGCTCGGCGATCTACGGCAAGGACCGTCTCACCAAGCCGCTGCTGCGCAAGGGCGACGGCTACGTCGCGATCTCCTGGGATCAGGCGATCGATGTCGTGGCGCGCAGGATCATGAAGGCGCCCGAGCGCTTCGCGTTCTACGGCTCGGGGCAGTGGACCATCCCCGAGGGCTACGCCGCGCAGAAGCTCATGAAGGGCGGCCTGGCCAACAACCACATCGACCCGAACGCGCGCCTCTGCATGGCCTCGGCCGTGACAGGATTCATCGCGACGTACGGTGTCGACGAGCCTGCAGG
This sequence comes from Planctomycetota bacterium, assembly GCA_024639415.1. Taxonomy (GTDB): domain Bacteria; phylum Planctomycetota; class PLA2; order PLA2; family JAEUHO01; genus JAHEIK01. Next base: position 14,001 of record JAHEIK010000033.1, on the reverse strand, counting down.
CTGCTACGCGGACCTGGACGCCTGCGACGTGCTCATCACGTGGGGCAACAACCCCGCAGAGATGCATCCGGTGCTCTTCTCGCGCGTCGTGGATCGGCGTTCGCGCGGCGAGAAGGTGCACATCATCGACATCGGCACGCGCCGCACGCGCACCACGGATCAGGCCCAGGACTACCTGGAGATGAAGCCCCACGGCGACCTCGCGATCTCACTCGGCATCATGCAGCAGCTGATCGTGAACGAGGGCTGGGACAAGGACTTCGTCTCCAAGCACTGCAACTTCCGCGGACTCGAGGCCGACAAGCCGTCGCTGAAGGGCGAGGCCATCAGCTTCGACGACTACAAGCAGCGCATCGCCAAGTACACGCCGGAGCACGTCGAGGAGCTCTCGGGCGTGCCCGCCGAGAAGATCCGCATGCTCGGTGCGCTCTTCGCCCGTCGCGACATCAAGATCACCAGCCTGTGGTGCATGGGCATGAACCAGCACACGCGCGGCACGGCAGTCAACTCGCTCGTCCACGGCGTGCACCTGCTGAGCGGCCACTTCGGCCGCCCGGGGGACGCACCCACGAGCTTGACCGGCCAGCCTTCGGCTTGCGGCACGGTCCGCGAGGTGGGCACGCTTGCCCACGCGCTGCCTGGCGGGCGCCTCGTCGCCAAGGAGGCTCACCGCCGGCAGGTCGAGGAGATGTGGAACCTGCCCGCCGGCCGGATCAACCCCAAGCCCGGCTACCACACGGTCAAGATGTTCGACCAGTTCACGAAGACGGCCGCCGACGGCGGTGACATCGACACGATCTTCGTGCAGGTCACCAACCCCGGCCAGACGCTGCCGAACCTGGGCAAGCTGTTCAACGACAAGGAACTGATGAAGGAGAAGTTCCTGATCGTCTCCGACGGCTACCCGACCGCGACCACGCGCTTGGCGGACCTGATCCTGCCCGCGTCTCTGTGGGTCGAGAAGAACGGCATCTTCGGCAACTCCGAGCGCCGTACGCAGCAGTGGTTCCGGCAGGTGATACCCCCCGGCGACGCCCGCGACGACACGTGGATGACGATCGCGATCGCGCACCGCCTCTTCGAACTCGGCCACCCGGGCATGAAGGACAAGGACGGCAAGTTCATCTTCACCGTGAAGGGGGAAGACGGCGCCGAGGTCCCGATCTGGAAGTGGGAGCACTACTACGAGGTCAACGTCGACAAGGCGCTCTTCGAGGAGTATCGCGCGTTCACCCGCATGAAGCACAAGGACCTCGCGCCCTACGACGAGTACGTGAAGTCGCGCGGCATGCGCTGGCCCGTCGTCAAGCAAGAGGACGGCTCTTGGCGCGAGACGCGCTTCCGTTTCTCCGGCTTCGACGATCCCTACGTCGCCGAGGGCAAGGAGTTCGACTTCTACCACTCCACGACCGGCGACGGTCGGGCGCAGATCTGGTACCACGACTACACGCCGCCGCCCGAGATGCCCGACGACGCCTACCCCTTCTGGCTGTGCACGGGGCGTGTTCTCGAGCACTGGCACACCGGCACCATGACGCGCCGCATTCCGCAGCTCAGTCGCGCCATGCCGACCGCCTACGTGGAGATGCACCGCGAGGATGCCGCGAAGCTCGGCGTGAGCAACGGCGAGGTGGTCATCATCGAGTCCCGCCGCGGGCGCATCGAGGCGCCCGTCTGGATCGATGGTCGCGGCCGACCGCCGAAGGGCAGCGTCTTCGTGCCCTTCTTCGACGAGACGAGGATGGTGAACAACGTCACCCTCGACGCGCACGATCCGTTCTCGAAGCAGCCCGACTACAAGAAGTGCGCGGTGCGCGTGCTGCGGCGCAACGGGACCGCACGATGACCACGGAGGCCCCGCGCACCGGCGAGCGTCGCGCCGCACGGGCGCGCAACCTCGTGTTCGTCGCAATCATCGCCGCGGCGGCGGTCGGCTACTTCGTCGGACTCGGCGGTGGTACGCCGCGTCCGGATGGGACAGGAACGTCGCTGCGCTCCACGGCGGTCGCACCGAGCGAGCGCACGGCCCCGCCGGCCATGAGCTACGAGGATCTTGCGACCGCCAAGTCCACGGCCGCTCCTGAAGCACCGTGGCGTGAGCGCGTTGCCTCGCTGCGTGCGACATTGCCTGCCGCGCCCATCACGGATGAGGCGTCCAAGCTCGCCTCCCTGGCGCAGCGCTCAGAGCGACGCGCCTTCAACGGAGCGCCGCCCGTGATCCCGCACGCCGTGGACGGTGTCTCCGACGCCGCCTGCAACGTGTGCCACGTGAACGGCCTCGCGCCGGGACCGGCGCTGGCCAAGCGTCCGCCGCATCCGTCCTATGCCCAGTGCACGCAGTGCCACGCACCGCCCGCTCCGGCGATGTTCGCTGACGCGACGCCCGTGGCTCTCAGCGGTGCCCTGCTGGCGCGCAACAGCTTCGTCGGTGCGCCGGCTCCGACGCAGGGTGACAGGGCCTGGCCGGGTGCGCCGCCTGTCATGCCGCATTCGAGCTGGATGCGCAACGAGTGTGCCTCGTGCCACGGCCCAAGCGGCTGGCCGGGCATGCAGACCAGCCACCCGGAGCGGCTGAACTGCCTGCAGTGCCACGCGCAGGGGGCGCAGCTGGAGCAGTTCCCCGCCGCGGGCATGACGCCCGCCTTCCTGCCGGCTCCGGTCGTGCGCGCACCGTGAGCGAGTCCCCGCCGCTACCCACCACCTACGGAGCCGATCTCGGCCCCGCGGACCTCGACGTCCTGTTCGAGGACCTGGGGCGTGCGGCGGACGTGCTCGCGGTGCGCTGCGACGGCGACGGGGACGTAACGCTGCCCGCGGCGCTCGCCGGGCTGCAGGGCGGGACCGTGCGTCGGGTCCAGGTGCGCTACCGCCACGGTCCCGACGTCTGGTGCGACACCCTCATGGCTCGCACGGATGGTGCGCGCTTGGTGCGTATGCGCATCGAGGACGAGAGCTAGGCGGGGACGGCTGCTGCTGCGGAGCGGGCGCTAGACCCGCGGCGGCGCGGTCGTACCGGGGGCCGCCGTTCCTGGCAGTGCGTCCTTGGAAGGACCGCTCGGAGGGAGGTCGCCCCAGGTCGCGTAGATGTCCATCTCCAACGGGGCGGAGGCGTAGCTGTCTGCAGAGCCACCGCCTGCGACGGAGTCCAGGACCTCGTCACTCAGCTCGCGGTCCAGCGCGCCCGCAGCGCTGACCGTGAGTGTGCGCGCGTGTTGCAGGAAGTCGTCGGCGCGCAGGTCGAAGCCGTGCTCGCTGGCGAACGCCGCGAGCTCGGCGGGGGAGGGCTGCTCGGGCAACGCACTACGGAATGCGCTCTGGTAGCCGCTGTCCGTAGCCACGCGGATCCAGAACTTCTCGACCTGCGACATGCTCATCGCGTCTCCAAACCGACGTGCGTCCCTCGGGTGATCTTCCGCCCAGGGCGGGTAGACCGACAGCCTCCGTTCACCTGGGTAGCGGATTTCACCTGGGTGTCTTTCACGGAGGCCGCTCCATTTACAATCCGGGATCGTCTGGGCCCCGAACGAATGGCTTACAGGGGTGCGCTGGGGCCGGACGCGAGCATAGGGGCATAGGGAGGCTGGTTGGGATGCGGAAGGTCCTCTTCATCCTGGCGGAGCTGGACGATGCCGACCTGCAGTGGCTCAGCGACGCGGGCAGCGTGCGCGTGGTGCCCGATGGCGAGGTCCTGATCCCCGAGGGGCAGCCGAACCACAGCGTGTACATCGTGCTGGACGGCGAGCTTGGGGTCCTCGGCCCGGGCGGCGGGGCCGAGATCAACCGCATGGGCCAGGGCGAGCTGGTGGGGGAGATCAGCCTCCTGGACTCACGCCCGCCCGCTGTCACTGTGACAGCTGCGGGCGATGCCAAGGTCTTCACCATCACGCACGACGTGCTCCGGACGAAGATGCAGCGTGATCCCAGCTTCGCGGCCCATCTGTATCGCGCGATCTCGATCTTCCTCGCCAATCGCTTGAACCGCGCTCAGCTGACCACGTCCACGGGCGTCGAGCCCAAGCTCGCTCCCGACGTGCGCGACTCCGACGAGCTCTCCCCCGAGCTGATGGACAACCTGAGTCTGGCGGGGCAGCGCTTCCTGACCTTCCTGGACAAGCTCCAGCGGCGGGAGTCCTGATGGCGGGCGACCCTACCGGCGCGGGCGAGGAGCCGATCTTCCGCACGAAGTCGCTCGAGCGGCTCTCGACGCCTGATCGTCTCGATCAGCTGCTGCGCGTGGTCAAGCGGCGCAGCTGGGTCCCGCTCGCCGCGGTCGGGGCCTTGCTTCTCCTGGGGCTGCTCTGGGCCTGTCTGGGGCGGGTCCCCGTCACCGTCGAGGGCACGGCCGTCCTGGTCCGTCCTCGTCAGGTCGTGCCCGTCCAGGCGGGGGCAGGCGGCGACGTCCTCGCCCTCGGCGTGCAGGTCGGCGACACGGTGCAGCAGGGCCAGCCGATCGCGACCCTGCACGTACCCGACGTTGCACGCCGTCTCACGGCGGAGCAGGGACGCTTGGAAGCGTTTCTCGCGCGCTCGAAGCGACTCGCCGGCTTCAACGCCGAGCGGACCCGCAAAGAGCAGGCCTTTCTCGATGGCCAGCGCGCTCGCCTCGAAGGGCGCCTCGCGTCCCTGCGCGGCAATGCGGAGGACGCTCGCATCGCCGCGCGCATCGAAGACCTCAGTGCCGAGTTGGAGCGCAACCGCATGGCCGCTCACCGGGCCGCGGCGCGCCTCGAGGAGGCACGCATCCTGGAGGCGAGCAGCGCCGAGGAGATCCGGGCGAACATCGCGCGTCTGAAGGCGGAGCAAGCTGCACGGAGCCAGGTGCTCGCCAACCGCACGGGAACCGTGCTCGAGCTGACGATCTCCGTGGGCAGTACGGTCACAGAGGGCCGTCGCATTGCCACCCTCGCCGTCGCGGACTCACGCGAGCCGTTGGTGGCGCTCGCGTACTTCGACGTCGCCGACGGCAAGCGGATCCAGACCGGCATGCGCGCCCGCGTCTCGCCGGTCACCGTGCGCCGCGAGCGGCACGGCAGCATGCAAGCGGACGTCACGCGCGTATCGGCGTATCCCGTCACCACCGACGCCGTGCTCAACCAGGTCGGGAATCGGCACGTGGCCGAGTCCCTCGTCGGCGGTCGCAGCCGGATCGAGGTGCACGCGGCCTTGGCCCTCGAGCCCACCACCGCCTCCGGCTTCCGCTGGACGTCCTCCCGCGGCCCGGATCAGCCGATCACCGCCGGCACCGGCGCGCGCGTGACCGTCACGATCGAGGAGCGCGCACCGATCACGCTTCTCATCCCGGCCCTGCGCGGCTGGTTGGGTCTGGACTGACGTCGCGCCGTGACGGAAGCAGCGCCCCAATCGCTCGACTGGCCGCGACGCGTCAAGACGCCCTCGGTGCTGCAGATGGAAGCCGCTGAGTGCGGTGCAGCCTGCCTCGCGATCCTCCTAGGCCACTACGGCCGCGTCGAGCCCCTGGCCGTGCTGCGGCGTGAGTGCGGCGTTTCGCGGGACGGGAGCAAGGCGTCCAACGTGCTCAAGGCGGCGCGGCGCTACGGGCTCGAGGCCAAGGGCTACAGCAAGAGCCTCGAGACGTTGGCCGAGCTCTCGTCGCCGTACATCGTGTTCTGGCATTTCAATCACTTCGTCGTGGTGGAGGGCGTGCGCGGGGACACGGTCTACCTGAACGATCCGGCCGTCGGCCACCGCACCGTCACGCTGGAGGATTTCGATCGGGGCTACACCGGTGTCGTCCTCGTGTGCCGCCCAGGGCCGGACTTCGAGAAGGGGGGGCGCCGGCCGAGCGCGTTCCATGCGCTCCACACACGCCTGCGGGGTGCCTATGGCGCGGTCGCCTACAGCCTCCTCGCCGGTCTGCTGCTCACGGTGCCGGGCGTGCTCGTGCCGGCCCTCACGCAGGTATTCCTCGACCAGGTCGTCGTGAGCGGCCAAGCGGGCTGGCTGCGCCCCGTGATCGGCGCGATGCTGGTGCTCGCGGTACTGCAGGGCATCCTGGCGCTGATCCAGCGCGGCTTCCTGCGGCGCTTGCGCGTGAGCCTCGCCGCCAAGCTGTCGGCCGGCTTCTTCTGGCATCTGCTGCACCTGCCCGCCAGCTTCTACGCCCAGCGCTTCGCCGGCGAGGTCGTGGGGCGTACGGGACTCAACGCGAAGGTGGCCGCCGTATTGTCCGGCGAGCTGGCGCAGTCGCTGATCCGCGCCGCCATGATGCTGTTCTACGCGATCGTGATGTGGTTCTACGACCCCGTCCTCTCGTGCGTCGCCTTCGCGGCCGCGCTCGTGCACGGCGTCGTCCTGCGCTCCATCGCTCGCCGACGCGTCGAGGACCAGATGCGCCTGCTGCAGGGTCTGGGCAAGGCCGGCGGTGTCGCCGTCGGGGGCCTGCGCAACATCGAGACCATCAAGGCAGCCGGTCGTGAGGACGGCTTCTTCGCTCGCTGGGCCGGCATGTGGACGGGTGCGACGAACACCTCGCACGAGATCGCCTTGCGCGGGGCACGCACGGCCATCGTGCCGCAGCTGATCGGACCGGTGACGCTGCTGCTCGTGCTGATCCTGGGGGGCATGCGCGTCATCGACGGCGCGCTCACCATCGGCGGGCTCGTTGCGTTCCAGAGCCTGATGGCGGGCTTCCTGGCCCCGCTGACCAAGCTGATCGGCCTCGGACAGACGATCCAGATGCTGCGCGGCGACCTCGCGCGCCTCGACGACGTGCTCGAGCACCCTCTCGATCCGGCCGCGCCGTCCGCCGCGCCGGCCCAGGCCACCGACGATGTGGACGAACTCCTGAGCGGCCGCGTCGACGTCGAGGACCTGAGCTTCGGCTACAGCCCGGCCGACCCGCCGCTGCTCGAGGGCCTGTCGTTCTCGATTCGTCCCGGGGAACGGATCGCGCTGGTGGGCCCCAGCGGCTCCGGCAAGTCCACCCTCGCGCGCTTGCTCTGCGGGCTGGAGCAGCCTTGGGCAGGCGCCGTGCGCTTCGACGGCCGCGCGAGGGAGGCGATCGGGCGCGACGTGCTCACGTCCTCGGTCGCGTTCGTGGATCAGGACATCGCCTTCTTCGAAGGCAGCGTACGGGACAACCTCACGCTCTGGGACGACACCGTGCCCGAGCGCAACCTCGTCGACGCCCTGCGCGACGCGGAGGTCCTCGACGCCGTCCATGCACTGCCCGGCGGTCTCGACGCGACGCTGCGCGAGGACGCGGCGAACCTGAGCGGTGGGCAGCGGCAGCGTCTGGAGATCGCCCGGGCACTCGCCAGTCGCCCGCGCATCCTCGTCCTGGATGAGGCGACGAGCGCACTCGACGCCGAGACGGAGCGCCTCATCTCGGAGCGGCTGAAGCTGCGCGGCTGTACCTGTGTTCTGGTCGCCCATCGCCTCAGCACGATTCGCGATTGCGAGGAGATCCTCGTACTCGATCGCGGCCGCGTGGTCGAGCGCGGCACGCACGACGAACTCTGGCGGGCCGAGGGTGCCTATGCCGCGCTGTTGGCTTCGGACGACGGGATCCGGAAGGCGGGGACGCGCTGATGGATCACGACAGTCTCCAGAGGCTTGGCGGGGAGCGCAGACGACTCGGCAGCCATGACGCGTGCGCGCTGGCGGGGGAGCCGGCGCTCTGGCTGGTCGCCTCGGGGTCGGTGGCCGTGTTCTGCGCCACGCTCGCCGCAGGGGAGCCGGTGGGGCCGCGCCGCTTCCTCTTCCGCGGAGGACGCGGCAGTGCGATCGCCGTCGCTCCCGTCGACTCGTCGCCGGCAGCCGGGGCGTCGCCTGCAGCCGGGCTGCTCGCCGTTCCCGTCGAGGACACGGAGCTGGCGATCATCCCGCTCGCCTCGTTCTGGGACGCGCTGCAGGACGATGCGGCGGCGACCGAGCCGTTGGTCAGCGGCTGGGTGGAGGCGCTGGCCGGGCAGCTGAGCGAACTGCCCGCACCGCGCGACGCGGCGCGCGTCGAGCAGCCGCGCAGCCTGACGCTCTCCGCTGGAGAGGGCGCGCGCGCAGCAGCGACAGGGCTCTGGCTCGTCGTCGAGGACGGCGAAGTCGACGTCCGGGGCGAGTCTGGGTGGCGGGTCACGGCAGCCGATGGGCCCACCCCGTGCACAGAGGCCGCATGGGTTCGCGCCGCGGGTACGGCAACCGTGCGCTTCGTCACGGCCCGGGAGGTCGGTAGTGCCGCGGCGCTCGGCGCCGGTCTCGCACGGCTGCAGCGCATCGTTCTCGCCGACCTCGCACATCGCGAAGCACTCGAGGAAGACGCCGAGCGGGCACGGCTTCGTGAACGCGCGCGGCGCTCGCGGACCTCGACCGCCACGGCCGCGAGCGAGCTCGCCGGGTCCTTCGATCGTCGGCGCCTCTCGCCGCAGCGTGCGACGCCGCTCCTGACGGCCGTGGGTGCGATCCTCGAGACGTTCGGGGTCGACGTGCAGCCTGCCGGCGCGTCGGACCGTGGGCGACGCGGAGGCGACGAAGTCGACGCCATCGCGCGCGCAAGCGGCGTCCGGGTGCGCCGCGTCCTGCTCGAGCAGGGCTGGTGGAAGGACGACTGCGGACCGCTGCTCGCTTACCAGGGGCGGACGCGGCGTCCCGTGGCGCTCCTGCGCGGCAAGGGCCAGCGCTACGTGGTGTTCGATCCCGTCGAGCGGACGTCGCGGCCGCTGACGCCGGCCGTCGAAGCCACCCTGCATCCCGAGGCCGTCACGTGGTACCGGCCGCTGCCCTCGCGCGTGCTCGCACTCCGCGACCTGCTGCTCTTCTCGCTGCACGGGCGTGGGCGGGATCTCGTGTGGATGGCGGGGACGGCCGCCATGGCCACCCTGCTCGGCATGCTCACGCCGCTCGCGACCGCCGTCGTCATGGACTCCGCCATTCCAGGAGCGAATCGCCGTCTGCTCCTCGAGCTCGGTTTGGCGCTCCTCGCGGCCGCGTTCGGGCAGGTTCTCTTTCGCGTGTCGCAGGCCTACCTCGCCGCGCGCATGTCCGCGCGTGCTCGTCAGGCGGGGCAGTCTGCCGTGTGGGATCGCCTCCTGAACCTGCGTCCGGCGTTCTTCCGCGGCTTCGCCAGCGGCGATCTCTCCGAGCGCGCCATGGCTGTGCACCAGATCGGTGAGCGCCTCAGCGGTGCGACCCTGGCGGGGCTCTTTTCGGGCTTGATGGCCCTGCTCAATCTCGCCCTGTTGCTCTACTACAGCCCGCGCCTCGCGCTCCTAGCTGTCGGGGTCGCCGTTCTTACAGGGCTGACGACCGCTGTGAGTGCGGCGCTGATTCGGCGCAGGGCGGTCGAGCTGCAGGAGGCGAACGGCGCGTTGACCAGCTTCAAGCTCCAGGTCGTCCAAGGGGCCTCCAAGCTGCGTGTCGCCGGCGCGGAACCCCGCGCGTACACGCAGTGGCTGCGTCGCTACGCCGAACCGATGCGACTCACGCTCGGGATTGCGCGCGTCGCAGACGGGGCTGCCGTCGCCAACCTGCTGCTGTCGTCGCTCAGCACCGCCGCACTGTTCTGGTTCGGCTACGACCTGCTCGCCGGCCCGGGGGGTGAACTGTCGATCGGCATGTTCCTCGCCTTCATGGCGGCGTACGGCACGTTCCTCGCGGGCGCGTCCGGCGTCAGCAACACGCTCGTCGGTCTGCTGGATACCCTGGCAGCAGGCAAGCGTGTCCAGCCCATCCTCGCGGCCGAGCCTGAGTCCAGTCCGGCGTTCGCCGATCCGGGGCTCCTCGCAGGACGCTTCAGCGCCGAGCACGTGACCTTCCGCTACCGCGAGGACGGCCCCGAGATCCTGAAGGACGTCAGCCTCCGCGCCGAGCCGGGCGAGTTCGTCGCGCTGGTCGGGCCGTCCGGCAGCGGCAAGTCGACGCTGCTGCGCATGCTGCTCGGCTTCGAGCGCCCGGAGGCGGGCGGGATCTACTACGACGGCATGGATCTGGGCGGGATCGACGTGCGCGCCGTCCGGCGGCAGCTCGGTGTCGTGCTGCAGGGCAGTCGCCTGAGCCAGGGAACCATCCTCGAGAACCTCATGACCGGGGCGCAGGTCTCGCTCGACGCGGCCTGGGATGCGGTGCGCAAGGCCGGCTTCGAAGAGGACCTGCGCGCCCTGCCCATGGGCATGCACACCGTCGTCAGCGAGGGCGGCACGAACCTCTCCGGTGGCCAGCGCCAGCGGGTGCTCATCGCCCGTGCCCTGCTCTACAGGCCGAAGGTGCTGTTCTTCGACGAGGCCACGAGTGCCCTCGACAACCGAACCCAGGCGATCGTGTCCGAGAGCCTGAAGGGGATGAACGTGACGCGCCTTGTCATCGCCCACCGCCTGGGCACCATCCGCAAGGCCGACCGGATCTACGTCCTCGACCGAGGCCGCGTCGTCGAGCAGGGCAGCTTCGACGAGCTACGTGAGGCGGGTGGCCTGTTCGCCCGCATGATGGCGCGCCAGCAGGCCTGAGCCGGCTCGGCGACCGCGCCTGCTAGGCTGGCTCGCCGTGACGCGCCTCTCGCAGCCCCTCGCCCTGCTCGTGCTCCTCTGCGCACCGCTTGCCGCCGCGGACGACGCGCCGGCCGCTCCCCCGGAAGAAGTCGCTGCCGTGCAGGTCCGTGCGGCGGTCGCCACCGGCGATACGGCAGTCTTGAAGAAGCTTGCCGCGCGGGACGACCCGGATCCGTGGCGGGTCGTCGACGCCCTGCTCGCCGGAGGGCGGCACGAGGATGCTGCGAGCTTCGTCGCAGCCGCCGAGGCCCGTCCGGGTGTCGAGGGACTGGCGAAGTACGTCGCAGCGCACGGCGGCAGGTCGACGGCGAGCCGCAAGGCGCTGCGAGCGATGAACGCAGCCTTCGCCGCGCGGGCACCCGAGCAGGCCCTCGCGGCATCCGAGGTCCTCGCCGGAGAGATCGACGCCGGCATGCTCGCCTCCGTGCCGCGCTTGCGCTTGGCGCACGGTCGCGGCCTCGCGCTCCGCATGCTGCGCAAGTACCGGGAGAGCGTCAGGATCCTGGCGCAGGCGGCCCAAGCGGCGGCGAAGCTCGGTTGGCTGCGCTTCGCCGCGACGGGGCACTGGGAGGCCGGCAGCAGCGCCTGGGCGGGCGGCTGGCGCACCGGGGCCGTGGGGGCATGGACCGAAGGTCTGGAGCCGCTGCGCCGCCTGGGTGACGACGCGCGCGTGGCGACGATCTTGAACGCCTATGTGGCCAAGGCCCAGGTCGCGCTCGGTGACGACGCCGGCGCCCTTGCGAGCTACGCCGAAGCCGGACGCATCCTGAAGGAGCGCGGCGACGGCCTGGGGCTCGCACGCTCCTTGCTGGGGCAGGGCGATGCCGAGCAGCGGCGCGGCAATCTCAGTGCTGCGTACGGTCACTACGAAGCCGCGCTCGCGCTGCCGCGCATCCGACTCTACCGGCCGCACGGTCCACTCGCGTTCTACGGCATGGCGAACGTCCTGCGCAAGCTGGGGAGCTACGAACTCGCCCTCACGCGCTACGACGAAGCGAGGACGCTCTTCAAGCTGACGAAGGATCGTCGTGGTGAGGCCCTCGTGCTGAGCGGCGTCGGCAACACGCAGCAGCGCCTCGGCAAGTACCCGGAGGCCCTGAAGCTGCACAACCAGGCCCTCACCGTCTTCTTCAAGGAACGCATCCTCCCGGGCGTCGCGGCGAGCCTCAACAACGTCGCCAACGTGCAGTTGCAGTTGGGCAAGCACAAGGAGGCCGTCTCCGGCTACAAGGCGGCGCTTGCGATCTACGAGAAGCAGGAGAACCAGCGCTTCGCCGCGCGCGTGCTCAAGAACCTCGGCAGTGTGGAGCGCGACAGCGGCCACGCCGAGGAGGCGCGCAGCTACTACGTGAAGGCGGAGGCGCTCTTCCGCACGCTGAAGGATCGAGCCGGACTCGCATCGACCCTCAATGATCTCGGCAGCCTGGCCCTCAGGTTCGCCAAGGACACCAAGCAGGCGCGTATCCACTACGACGAAGCGCTTGGCTTGTTCCGCGCCTTGGACGACACGCCCGGCGTGGCGATGGTGCTGAACAACGTCGGCAACAGCTACGAGCGAGACGGCACCTTCGACAAGGCGGGCAGCCAGTACGAGGAGGCGCTGAGGCTGCTGAAGACCTCGCCCAACCCCTCGACGCACGTGAACGTGCTGTGGAGCCTGGCTTGGCTGCGCTTTCGGCAGGCAAAGCCCGCCGAGGCTGCCGCGCTCGCTCGCCAGGGCATCACCATGGTCTCCCAACTGGCTTCGGGCCTCGCGGAGGGCGAGGGCGCCTCGGCGCGCGACGTGTTCCGTGATCTGTTCGACGTCGGCGTGCGCGCATCGCTCGCGGCCAACGACGAGGTCATGCAGACCTGGATGTTCGAGCAGGGGCGGGCCGACACCCTGCGCAAGGGCCTGGCCTCGCGCAGCGCGCTGGAGGCGGCCGTGGTCCCGGAGGCATTCCGGCTGGCTTTGGCCAAGGCCCAGGCGCGGGAGCGGAGCGCCGTGCGCGCGCACGCACTTGCGCTCAAGAGTGGCCTGTTCAAGCGCATCCGCGCCGCCGGAACCGAGAAGGAGGCGGCCGAGGCAGATGTCGTGAGCGCGATCGCGCAGATCCAACGCGAAGCCAAGGCGGCGGCCCAGTTGGTGTTGCCGGAGGCCGACGGACCGGAGCGCATCCGGGGCTACCTGCGCGGGGGCGAGGCCTTGATCTCCTACGGCCTGACCGATGGTGCCGCCGTCGCGCTCGTCGTCACGAAGGACGGGACCCGCATGGTGCCGCTCGGTTCGTCCGCCGACGTGCGCCGGTACGCCCTGGCGTTTCACCCGAGCGACAGAGCCGTCAAAGAGAAGGCGATGAAGGCCGCCACGGGGGAACTCCGCAAGCGCCTCGTCGCGCCGCTGAAGCTGGGCAAGACGATCACGCGTGTGCTCATCTCCCCAGTCGAGGTGTTGGGCTACCTGCCCTTTGCCATGCTGTTCGAGGATCACGAGGTCGCCTACGTTCCGTCAGGGACGACGTACGGCCTGTTGCGCAAGCAGCAAAGCGTTGCGGGCAAGGGCGTTCTGGCCCTCGGCGCGCCCGACTACACGACGCACGCGCAGAGGCTCGATCCGCTGCAGGAGACTGCCAAGGAAGTCGAGAAGATCGGCACCGTGAAGTTGCTCGGCAAGCGGGCGAGTGAGGCCGACCTGGCGAAGGCTCTGAGGCTCGCTGCGCGCTGGAGGGCTGTGCACTTCGCCTGCCACGGTCTGGTGGATCCCGAGCGCCCCTGGCGCTCGTCGCTGGCGCTCACGGTGGATGGCGCACACGACGGCTTCCTCACGTGCCTCGAGATCTTCCGCATGCAGATCCCGACCGACCTCGTGGTGCTCTCGGCTTGCGAGACAGGCAAGGGCAAGATCTACAAGACGGAGGGCATCGTCGGCCTGACGCGTGCGTTCATGTTCGCGGGGGCGCCGCGGGTGATCTGTTCGCTCTGGAAGGTCGACGACGAAGCGACCCGCGAACTGATGCTCGAGTTCTACCGGCTGTGGAACCCCGAGGCCGGCAAGCAGGCCATGACGCCCGTCCAGGCATTGCGCGCCGCCCAGAAGCACGTGCGGAACCAGAAGAAGTGGCAACACCCGTACTACTGGGCGGCCTGGGTCTTGTGGGGTCTGCCGGAGTAAGGCTCGCTCATGGGGGGTGCGGGCGCGGGCGAGCCACGGCGTGGCGAGTGCGCTTGCCCGCAGGGGGGCCCGCCCCCCTGGCAGGCATGCAGCAAGTCACGGCCGCGCAGCGCGCGGGCTTGTGCGAGTCCACGTCCGCAGTACGTGGACGGAGCGCATGTGCGGAGGCGCCACGCGCCGAGGCATGGTGACGGTCTGCGTGGCTCGCCAGAGCCCACGCAGATGCTGCCCTGGGCGGCCTGGGTCTTGTGGGGTCTGCCGGAGTAAGGCTCGCTCATGGGGGGTGCGGGCGCGGGCGAGCCACGGCGTGGCGAGTGCGCTTGCCCGCAGGGGGGCCCGCCCCCCTGGCAG
>JAHEIK010000317.1 GCA_024639415.1 Planctomycetota bacterium | reverse complement strand
GGCGGCATGGTCGTCGTGAACGTGCTGCCCGTACCGGGACGGCCGTGGACGAAGCTGCTCCCCCACCTCGCCGAGCCCTACGCCCAGGCGCGCGTGATCGAACTCGACGCCTGGGAGAACCGCGTGCTGCTGCTGGGCGAGGACCTCCCGGACGCTCGCGCCGTCGGCCATGCGATGCGTCGCTCGCTGGAGGCGATCGGCTCCGCCGAGGCGCACGCCTTCACGGTGCGCACGCTGCGTCGGACCTAGCCCTCGGCGGCCAACTCGCGTGCGCGGCGCTTCTCGGCACGGGTCAGGAAGTAGACGGCGATCACGATCAGGCCGACGGACGCCCAGTGACGCATGCTCGGGTACCTGCCGCCGTAGGCCACGGCGAAGATCAGCGTGGCTGCGACGCCCGCGAGCAGCGAGGTCAGCCGGTTGACGAGTCCGGCGAAGGTCGCCGTGCGGCCCTTGAACAGGAAGATGAACACCGAGAAGAACGCGACGAGCCCGAACGGCACGCCGGCGAAGATCGCGCCCCAGTTCAGGTCCGACGCGGCGGCGCGGAACTGCGCGACGCGGAAGTCCGTCCAGCCGAACCAGTTCGTGGCGTTCCAGGCGAGCAGCGCCATGAGAGCGAGCGTGACCGTGGCTGCGATCTGCTCGCAGGCGAAGAAGCCGCGGCTGTCGTGCGGGGCGCCCGGCACGCGCGTGTTCTTGTAGTAGTTCATGATGTAGATCCGCAGGGCGTACGCGCAGATGTAGCTGCCCAGGATCACCATGGCCGGCGTGTTGGAGAGGAAGGCGAAGTCGCCCTTCTTGCTGGAGACGACGTTGGTCGCGACGGCGCCGATGGCCAGCACGACGCCTGCGTTCTCTTCCCAGTAGACCTTCTTGTGCAGGATGCCCTGCTTGATCTGGATCGCGTCGACGATGCGGCTGATCACGATCACGCTGCCGCGCATGATGACCATGGCGACCATCACGGAGATGGGCAGCGTGTACATGAGCGTGGTCGTCGGGATGATGATGCCCGTGCAGACGCCCGACGGGATGATGTAGCGCAGCTCGGCCGGGAACTTGAGCGGTCCGATCGACACGAGGCGGTTGGACTTCAGCTTCACCCAGCCGAAGGCGAGGATCACGATCAGCACGATCAGGTTGGCGCCCAGCGTGCTGTTGACGAGAAAGGTGATGCCGCCGAGGCTCGGGAAGCCGTCGCCCGACTTCAGGAAGTACTTCACGAGCACGCCCGTGAGCACGTAGAAGGCGAAGTACCCGCCGCAGAGTTGGAGCAGGACGGCGGTGCTGCTGCCGCGGTCGGGCTTGGTCATGCGCTCGCTCTCCTCGTCGAGCGGGGAAGGGTACAGCGAACGGGCGTGAGATGAACCCCGCGACCTCGGACGGGCCGGGCCAGGATCAGGGCGCCTCGCGAGGACGCACGGTTCGGGCGAAGACTCGGCCCGTTCGACTCGCTTCGCTCGCTCAGGGCCTCCCTTCGCCCCTACGGGGCATCCGGGTGATACCGGTCCTCCCGCCATTGCCGGGGATTGCGGAGGATGTATCCGGACGCATGGGCGCGCTCCGCCTCGTCGCGCAGCACGCGATCGTGGAAACCCCTCTGCCAGAGGTGCCGCTCGAAGCGCTGCCAGCCGCGCGTTCGAACGCCCCTCCCGTACTCGAGTGTGGTCCTGTACTTGAACCACTGGATCACCGTACCCAGTTTCACGCGTGGGAGGGCCTCCTCACGCCTGAGCGTGAGGAGGCCGTGCAGATGATTGGGCATGAGTACGAACTCGGCGAGGCGTACCGATTCGAAGGTCTGCGGAATGCTCTCCCACACGGAGGTGACCATGCGCCCTGCGTCGTTCGCGTGCAGCAGTCCCTCTGCAACATGGCCGAACAGGCACCGGCGGCCTTGGGTGCAGAGGGTGACGTAGTACGAGCCTGGCGTCGTGTAGTCGTAGCCTCGCCATCGCAGTCGGTCGCGTCGTACATCCATGCGTCCACATCGCCCGAGGGCGCAGGCCGGTCACACGTGGGGCCATCTTTCGACGGAGGCACCCTGTAGGGGCCCAGGGAGGTCGGCGCCGAAGGCGACGGGCGAGTCTTGGCCCGGCCCGGCCCGCGCCGAGGGCGCATCGCGACAACGAACGGTTCGGGCGAAGACTCGGCTCCGCGCAGCGCGGGCCTCCCTTCGCCCCTACACGACCCACTACGCCGTAGGGGCCCAGGGAGGTCGGCGCCGCAGGCGACGGCCGAGTCTTGGCCCGGCCCGGCCCGCGGCCAGGGATCAATCGGCCAGACGCAACAACGCCCGCCGGAGCGGCCCGTGCGCGTTGAACAATCGCACGAACTCCATCTCGCGGCGGCCACCCTTCGCACGAATCACCTTCGCGAACGCACGCCGGTTGGCCGCGCTCCAGCGCGACACGCCCTTGAGCGCCATCACGACCACGCCCCAGCGCCGCCACGCCTCACGCTCGTCCTTCGTCCAGCCCTTGAACGACCGCACACCCAGCAGCGCCGCCGCCTCCTTCGCACACACGCGCTCGCCCTTCTCGCGCTCCGCACCGAAGCGCTGCGCCACGTAGCGCGCGAGCCCCAAGCAGATGCCGCCCAGGTCCAGCAGCCCCATCACGTCCTCGCGCTTCGTGCCCGCGAAGTAGTAGACGTTGTCCGCCGCCAACTGCTCCAGCGTGCCCACGTCCGTGCGGTGGCGCGGGTTCCTCTTCATGGCGGCGCGCTCGCCACGCTCGAGCTTGCGGATGTCCGGGTCCACCGGCTCGAAGCCGAGCTTGCGATAGAACCACCAGGCGCCGGACTGCAGACCCTCCTGGTTGCCGTAGCCGAGCTGGTACGGATCGATCGTGAACGTGTCCGAGCCGAGCAGGTGCCCCACCGTCGCGATCACACGACCGAACACCCGCCCCGCCTCGCCGCCGCGGTACGTGTCGAACACGTTGTAGGCGATCTCCGACGAGCCGTAGAGCCCGGAGGCCAGCACGTAGCCCATCGGCACGCCGTTCTTCAGCGTCAGGAAGCCGTACACACCCTCCAGCAGGATGCGGCGCTCGGGCTTGTAGCCGATCGCGGCGAACTGCAGGCCGTCCTCCCAGTCGTAGAGCACGACGTCGCGCGCATCACCATGCATGAACACGTCGAGGTCGCGGCTGCGCGTGACCATCGCCTCGCGCGCCATCTCCACCAACACCCGGCCCTGCTTCTCGTCGAGCTTGCGCACGCGCAGCGGCGTGAGCCCCAGCGCGCTCTTGAGGTTCGGACGCTTCGTGTCGAGCGGCTGCGTCTGGTACGTCACCTTGCTGGGCGCATGGCGCGCGTGCGTGCGCGAGGGCGTGCCTTCGCCGGGCTGGATCCACATGGGGATCTCCAGCGCATCGTAGAAGGCCTCGCGCACGAAGGGGCCTGCGTCGAGGGCATGCAGGCGCTTGGCGAGGAAGCCCGCGTCCGTCTCGTCCGGTCCCTTGAGCTCCTCGATCCAGGCCTTGAGCGACAGTTGCACCTCTTCGAGCGCCGGGCCCTCCGCGTAGGTCAGCAGCAGCCACAACTGCTCCAGCACCTTGGCCTTCGTCTCGAAGATCGACCAGTCGAGCTTGAGCGCACCCGGATGCCTGCGCGCCAGCCACTCGGCCGTCCAGAGGTAGAACGCGTAGTGGATGCGCGTGCCCGCCACACCGGTGTCGTCGAGGTCGCGCCGCGCGCGCTTGAGGTCCCCGCGGTCCTGGAACGCGCCGAGCATGGCCTCGACGGCGGCGAGCACCTCGGCGTCGTCGGGATAGGCGCGCAGGAAGCCGAGCGCCTCGTGCAGCCGCAGGACGCCGTCGGCATCCCCCAGCCGCCTGCGCGCGAGCACCTTCAGGCAGGCGAGCTTCTCGGCGCTCGCGCCGCTTCCGTAGGTGCGCTTGACGGCCTCGAGGGCCTCCAGGGCAGCGTAGGCGTCCATGCATCCTCCCGCGCGGATGGTACGGCCGCGCCGCGCTACCATGGAGGAATGCGCTTCCACGCTGCCCCCCTCTCCGCCTGCGCCGCCTCGTGAGCAGCCCGTTCGACCAGGACGGCTTCGCGCGCCGCTTCGGCTGGGGCCGGCGTGCCGTGCGTGACGCCGTCGAACGCCAGGACGTGATCGTCATCGTCGACGTGCTGAGCTTCTCGACGTGCGTCGCCGCAGCGGTGGCGCACGGTGCGCGTGTGCATCCCTTCCCCCACAAGGACGCCGACGCCGCGCAGGCCTACGCCGACGAGGTCGGCGCCGTGCTCAAGCGCAACCAGGACGGCAAACGCCGCGCCCTCTCCCCGCTCAGCTTCACGTCGGCGGATGCGGGCCAGGCCTTCGTGCTGCCCTCGCCCAACGGCTCGGCATGCTCACGCATCGCCCGCACCGCAGACCACGTCTACGCCGGTGCGCTGCTCAACGCAGGCGCCGTCGCCAAGGCCGCGCGCCTGGCAGCGCAGGAGACCGAAGCGGCCATCACCGTCGTGGCCTGCGGCGAGCTATGGCGCGAGTCACGCGACGGCGAGAACCTGCTGCGACCCGCGCTCGAAGACGCCCTCGGTGCCGGCGCGATCCTGCATGCGCTGGGAGGCCACCTTTCGCCCGAAGCCCAGGTCTGCGCACGTGCCTTCGCCGCTTCGCGCGCCGACCTCGAGGACCTGATCCTGACGTGCGCGAGCGGCCGCGAGCTGTGCGCACTCGGCTACGAGGACGACGTGCACTTCAGCAGCCGCCTCGACGTGCTGCCGTGCGTGCCGCGCCTGCAGGACGAGGCCTACGCCGACTCGCCGTAGAGCAGCCGGAGCGCGCTACTTCGCTTCCAGCTCCGCCTGGATGCGCGCGGCCACGGGCGTCGCGCCGTGCTTCTCGAGCAGCTTCGCCCACAGGCTCTTGCGCTTCTTCGCGTCCTTGGCCTTGGCGGCCCTCTTGAGCGTGCTGAGGAAGGCCTTCTCCGCCTTGAGCTCGGCCTGCAGCACCTTGTCCTTCTTCCACGCGGCCGCCCGCGCCTTGACATCCTCGGCCCCGGGGATGCCGGCGAG
>JAHEIK010000316.1:2695-5039 GCA_024639415.1 Planctomycetota bacterium | reverse complement strand
ATCACGTCTCGCGACAGCTGCGGGGCGGGAAGGGCGCCCGCGAGGGACAGGTCCTGCGCCGGCTGGAAGCCGCCGGTGTCCCGGCACCGCGGGAGCTGGCCTTCGACGACGAGCGCTGCGACCTCCTGGTCACCCTCCACGAGCCGGAGCTGGCTCCGCCGCCCCCCGCCGACGAGGCGCGCCCCGACGAGATTGCAGCCGTCGCCACCCTGCTGGCCCGCGCGCACGCTGCGGGACTGCAGCACCGCGACCTGCACGCTGGCAATCTCGCCATCGCTGCGGGGTGGCCGATGCTCGTGGACCTCGGAGGTGCACGCATGGGCGAGCCCCTGGACGAGGCCGCCCGCATCCGTGAGCTCGGCCGACTCGTGCACAGCCTGCTTGGAACTGCGCGCCGCTCGCAGCGGCTACGTGCGCTCATCGCCTACGAGCGAGCCCGGGGCGTGACGGACCCGCGCGCGCGCGCGCGTATGTTCGCGGGGCGCATCGAGTCGACGGCGCAGGTCCTGCGTCGCCGCTACCGCCGCGGCCGCGATCGCCGTGCGCAGCGCACCGGCAAGCACTTCGAGCAGTTCGCGACCGACGGCGTGCGGCGCGGCGTACGCTTCAAGGACACGACCGACCGGTCGTGGTGTGCGCGCGCCGAAGCGTGGCTCGACGGCCCGCCGGAGGACGCCACCGAGCTCAAGGACGGCGGCGCGGTCCTGCGGGACGGCGCCGTCGTGCTCAAGTACTACGACACGGTCGCCGCCGGTCGACTGCCGCGCCCCGTCCGCGCCTTCCGCCGGGCGTTTGCCCTGATGAACCGCGGCGTCGCCGTCCCGCTCCCCCATCTGGCCGCCGCGCATGCGGACGGCAGCGGTGTCTACGTCGCGGCCTACGTAGACGCACCCAATCTGCATCAAGTGGTAGCCGCCGGCACTGCGGGTCCGGAGTTGCTCCGGCGCGTGGGGCGTGCGCTGCGGCTCATGCACGACGCCGAGGTGACCCACCGTGACCTGAAGGCGCCGAACCTGCTCATCGCAGGTCGGGGCGCACCGCTGCTTGCCGACCTCGACGGCGTCAGGGTCCGCAGCGGACCCGTGCGTTGGTCCCGCCGCGCACGAGATCTCATGCGGCTCGACGCCAGCCTCGACGTGCCGCCGGAGAACCGTAGCGCCGTGCTGCAGGGCTACTACGACGTACTGCCCACGCCCCCTGTGACCTTCGATGCGCTGGCTGCGCGCGTGGCAGAACTCTCCGCGCGAAAGCGCGGCCCCTCGGGCAAGGCGCGCTAACGCGCCTGGCTCTCGCGATCCGGTGCACCGAAGAGCTCAGGGTAGGGATGCCCCGCCGCCCGTCGGGCGGCGCGATGTGCGGCGAGGGCCCGGTGGCCGCGCAGGCCGTAGTCGATCGCGGCCCACAAGCTGAAGACAGCCGAGGCCCAGAACAGGAACGGCTCGATGCCTTGCAGCGCACCCACGAGCAGCGTCACGAACCAGGCGAACAGCGCGGTGGTGGTCAGCTTGCCCGGCAGCCGCGCACCCACGTGCTCCCAGACGTCGACCTGACGATGCAGCAGTGCGGACGTGAAGGTCACGGCGACGACGATGTCCCGGAGCAGCACGAGCAATACCTGCCACCACGCCACCTCGCCGTGCGCGAGCAGGGTGCCGAGCACGGCAAGGACGAACGCCTTGTCGGCGATGCCGTCGAGCAGGGCGCCGATCTTCGTCTGCACGCCGAAACGCCGCGCGATCCAGCCGTCGAGAGCATCGCTGATGCCCGCGGCGAGAGCCAGCGGCAGGCGCACGAGCGGCGCAACGAACGGAAACGCGGCGGCCATCCCGAGGCGGCAAACGGTCAGGATGTTCGGCAGCGCCCGGAGCCAGCCGGGCGGCCGCGCAGCCTGCGCCGCAGCGGGTCGCGGCGGGGTGCGGCGGCTTGTGGGATCGACCTGGGCATGCATGACTGGTCAGGGAGGAGCAAACGCCAGACCGGCGGCTCGCTCCCACCGTACGGGCCCGCAGGGGGGTCCGTGCGCAACCTCGCGCAGTCGTGCCGCGACGGGACACGCTGGTAGGCTCCCCGGATGCCCCCCCGCAGAAGAACCGCCGCTCTCATCTCCGTGCACATGGATCTCGGCGCTGGACGCCGTGGTGTCGACATGGGACCGTCCGCGATCCGCGTCGCGGGCCTCTCCGATCGGATGCGCAAGCTCGGCTGGCGCGTGCGTGAGACGGGCTCGGTCGTCGTCGCAGAAGCCGAGTCGGCGAAGGTCGGCCGCAAGAACGCACGCTACCTGGAAGAGGTGCTCGACGTCTGTTCGCGTCTACGCGACGTCACCGTCCGCGTCCGAGCCGAC
>JAHEIK010000316.1:0-2685 GCA_024639415.1 Planctomycetota bacterium | reverse complement strand
TGCTTCCCCATCGTGCTGGGCGGCGACCACTCCATCGCGATGGGCAGCGTGAGCGGTCAGGCGCTGCACCACCGTGCGCAGGACGAGTCGATCGGTCTGTTGTGGATCGACGCGCACACCGACATCAATCTGCCGGACACCAGCCCAAGCGGCAACATCCACGGCATGCCCCTCTCGCATCTGCTCGGACGCGGGATCCCGTCACTGCGCCGGCTCGCCGGCAAGCAGCCCGCCGTGAAGGCGGAGAACGTCGCCCTGCTCGGCATCCGCTCGGTGGACCGCACCGAGCGCCGCATCGTCAAGGAGACCGGCGTCCGCGCGTACACCATGACGGAGATCGACGAGCGCGGGCTGCCGACCTGCATGCAGGAGGCTCTCGGGATCGTCTCGAACGGCACGGCGGGCTTCCATCTGTCGTTCGACCTCGACGGTGTCGATCCGCGCGTGGCGCCGGGGGTGGGCACGGCCGTCTTCGGCGGTCTCACGTACCGCGAGGCGCACTTCATCTGCGAAGCCTCGGCGCGTACCGGGAACCTCGTGGGCATGGACATGGTCGAGCTCAACCCGACCCTGGACGACCGCAACACGACGGCCGAGTTGGCGGTGGAACTGGTCCTGAGCGCGCTGGGCAAGACCATCCTGTAGGCGCTCGGTGCCGCCGGCCCCGAGCGCCAAGACGCAAAGGGGGCAAAGAGCGCAAAGGAAGACGTGTGGGCGAACGTCCTCGTAGGGGCGGCCAAGGGCGAGGAGCAGAGAGCGCAGAGGAAGAAGCGTCCTCGTAGGGGCGGCATACATTGCCGCCCGTCCGTCGCGGCGGCCAAGGGCGAGGAGCAGAGAGCGCAGAGGAAGAAGCGTCCTCGTAGGGGCGGCATACATTGCCGCCCATCCGTCGCGGCGGCCAAGGGCGGGTATGCAACCCGCCCCTACGCATGACCTGCCCCTGGGCAGGTCACTTCGTGATCGCCGCTTCCCAGCCGTCGATCTTCGGCTTCAGGCCCACGGCGCACGTAGCAAGCTCCTTGCGCATGGCCGCGATGCGGCGCAAGCTCGGAACCGCTTCGCGCGAACACTGGCAGAGCCACGACTCCGGCGTCTCGCCCTCGCTGAGGTCGGCCTTCCAGCCTGCCACACGCGCCTTGCCCATGAACAGCTGCGCCGCCGGCTTCGTCGGGAAGTAGAGGTACCAGCGGACGTCCGTCGGCTTGCTCAGGTCCGCGCCGGCCGCCCTCATCCGGTCGAGGACCATGCGATCCAGCTCACCTGCTGCAGCCGGGTCGTACATGTCCAGCACCCGCGGGTCGTCCGGCGGAGGTGCGTCCTCGCCGCAGGCCGGCAGGGCAAGGCACGCGAGCAGGACAAGCAGCGTCTTCATCGCTGGAGTCTATGTGCCCGCCAAGACGTAGAGCAGGATTGCTATCGCAGCGACACTCTCCGACTCCTCCCCGGCGTGCTTCGCGCGGGTTGCAGCCGCCACTCGCACCTGGCGCGACAGCCGGTAGACGCCCTCGCGGTACGCCTCGAGCACGTGGGCGTCGAAGCCCTCCGCGAGGAGTCCCGACGCCGCTGCGTGGGCCTCCGCCCTTGCGGCCTTTGCCCTGCTTCGCCGACTGCGATCGGCGCCGGCTTGCTTCTTCCTTTGCGGCCTTTGCCCTGCTTCGCCAACCGCGCCCGCCGCCGGCTTGCGTCTGCCTTTGCGCTCTTTGCTCTGCTTTGCGTCTTGCAGCGCTTGCAGCGCCTACGGCGCTACAAGCGCTGCTCGAGTTCGCGCACCTTCCGCGTCAGCTCGTCGATGCCCCCGTACTGGTCCTTGAGCTTCTCGAGGAGCTTGCGTGCCTGACCGCGACGGCCGTTGTTCATGTGGTTGTGGAACTGGCTCGCTTCCGTGCGGAACGTGCTGGACGCCTGCTCGCGGATGGTCTCGATCTTCATCTCGACGGCCTTGCGCAGCTCGTTGTAGTTCTCGGCCGTCATGCACAGACGATTCATGTCGCGCAGATGCTCGAGCGTCAGGATCGCCTTGCCGTACTTGCGCGCGCTGACGTCGATATCGATCTGGGCCTGCTTCGCCTGCAGCACCGTCGTCGACTTCAGGTTCTCGTCGGCGTGCTCACGCATCGCATCGCGGAAATGCCGGAAGTCGGACAGCTCGGAGTGCATGATCTCGGCGGCAGGCGACGTGCCCGGATACTTCGCGAGGAACTCGCGCAGGAGTCGCACGACCTCGTGGTCGGGAAGTGCGTCCTTCGCGCGAAAGCCGCCCTTGCGGCGCCCGGTGATGGCCTGCTTGCGGTAGATCTCGTAGTCGTAGTACTTGCGGGCGCCCTGCTCGCGCTCGAGATCCTTCTGGGCCTGCAGGCGCTTCTTCCAGTTGCGGATGCCCTTCAGCAGCCGGCCGTAGCCGTCGGCGTCCGGGTCGGCATTCTGCTCGGCGTAGCGGATCGCCTTCTCGTAGTCGCGCTTGTCGGCCATGCGGTCGGCCTTGATGAACACGTCCTCGTTGACGCTCATGCTCTCGCCGAACATCGCGAACATCAGGACGATGAAGGCCAACGCGCCGACGATGCCGAGGATGATGATCGCGCTGCTGTTGCTCTTGCGCTGGTAGCGCGGGCGCTCGTCCTCGTCCCCGTACTCGTCGTCGTAGCGATCCTGGCGAGCCGGGCGCCGGCGCGAGACGGCGGGGGC
>JAHEIK010000315.1 GCA_024639415.1 Planctomycetota bacterium | reverse complement strand
CCCCGTGAAGTCCGTCCGCTCCAGCCCGCAGGTCAGCGCGCGCGCGTGCGCCGACCTGCTCCACAAAGGCGAGGTCGAGGGCGTGTGCACGATGGGCACCACGGGTGCCGCCGTCGCTGCCGCCACGCTCTACTGCCGGCGACTCAAGGGCGTGCGCCGCACGGGCATCGCCGTGCCGCTGCCGCAGCCCAAGGGCATCGCCATCATCATCGACGGCGGTGCGAACCCCGACGCCAAGGCTGCCGAGCTGTACCAGTACGCGATCATGGCCGCGGAGTACTCGCGCGCCGCGCTGGGCGTGGCAGAGCCGCGCATCGGCATCCTCTCGATCGGTGAAGAGGAGTCGAAGGGCAACCGTCTCGTCGCCGAGACGTGGGAGCTGTTCCGAGCCAGCCCGCCGGCGAACTTCGTCGGCAACATCGAGCCGCACGCCCTCATCGAGGGTGCTGCGGACGTGGTGGTCTGCGACGGCTTCACAGGCAACATCGTGCTGAAGACCGCCGAAGGCATGGCCGGGTTCATCCTGGGGCTCCTGCCCCCGGCGCTCGCCACCGTCGGCGTGCAGGATCCGCGTCCGGTGCTGGGCACCCTGGCCGCACGCCTCGACTTCGAGGAGTACGGCGGCTCGCCGCTGCTCGGCGTCGAGGGTGCGTACGTGATCGGCCACGGTCGCAGCGGCCCCAACGCCTACTTCAACGGCCTCCGCGTGATCCGCTCCTACGTCCAAGGCGACGTCGGCGGGCGCATCGTCGCGGCGCTCGCGACGCCTGAAGCTGAGGCGCCTGCCGGAGACGCGCCCACCGGAAAGAGCCACGCATGAGCCATACCGCGCTCGTCTTCCCGGGCCAGGGCGCCCAGAAGGTCGGCATGGGCGTCGACGTCGCCGACCGCTGGCCCGCGGCCCGTGCGGTCTACGATCGCGCCGCCGAGGTCCTCGGCCTCGATCTGCTGGCGCTCTGCCGCGAGGGGCCGGCCGAAGAGCTGGTCCGCACCGACATCCAGCAGCCCGCCATCCTTGCGGCCGGCGTGGCGTGCTGGGAGGCCCTGAAGGCCTCCGGCGCCGTCAGCGAGGGTGACGTCGGCGCGTGCTTCGGCCTGTCGCTCGGCGAGTTCACGGCCCTGCAGGCGGCCGGAGCGCTCGAAGTCGGCGACGCCCTGCTGCTCGTGCGCGAGCGCGGCCTCGGCATGCAAGCAGCCAGCGAGGCGCACCCCAGTGGCCTCACGGCGCTGCGCTGCGCGGTCGAGGACGCGGAAGACGTCTGCGCCAAGGCGCGTGAGAACACCGGCGGCGTCTGCGGCGTGGCCAACCTCAACGCGCCCGGCCAAGTCGTCATCTCCGGCGACAACGACTCGCTCGACGTGGCGGAGTCCATCGCCAAGGAGCAGGGCATCCGGCGCCCCACGCGCTTGCCTGTGGCCGGCGCATTCCACAGCCCGTTGATGCAGATCGGTGCCGACCGCCTCGCGCTCGCACTGGACGGCATCGAGGTACGCGCGCCGCGCGTCCCCGTCATCAGCAATGTGACGGGCCGGCCGACGACCGATCCCGACACGATTCGCGCCAACCTCGTTGCCCAGGTGACGAGCCCGGTGTTGTTCATCGACTGCGTGCAGAGCGCGCTGGGGCTCGGCATCACGCGTGTGATCGAGACGGCGCCCGGCAAGGTGCTCACGGGCCTGATCCGGCGCATCGACACGGACGGCAAGGTCGAGCATTCGTTCAACGCCGACAGCGCCGAGGCCATTCAGGGCCTCCTGCAGGGAGAATCCGCATGAGCGACTTCGAAGGTGTCTCGGTCCTGGTGACGGGCGGCTCGCGCGGCATCGGCCTCGCCATCTCGAAGGCGTTCGCCGAGCGCGGCGCCAAGGTCACGATGATGGACATCCTCGCGGATCACGCCGACGAGGCCATGGCCGCGACCGGCCATCCCGACCGCTGCCGCTTCGTCGCGGGGGACGTCTCGGACGCCGACAGCGCGTCGGCCGCCATCGACGCCGCCGTCGAGCACGGCGGTGGGCTCGACGTCCTGGTCAACAACGCCGGCATCACCCGCGACACGCTGCTGATGCGCATGAAGGACGCCGACTGGGACCAGGTCATGGGCGTGAACCTCAAGGGCACGTTCCTCATGACCAAGGCCGCCTCGCGGCGCCTCATGAAGAGCCCCCGGGGCCGTCTGATCAACATCGCCTCCGTCGTCGGCATGACCGGCAACGCGGGGCAGGCGAACTACGCCGCCAGCAAGGCGGGCGTGGTCGGCTTCACGAAGTCGATCGCCAAGGAGCTGGCCGGCCGCGGGGTGACCGCCAACGCCGTCGCCCCCGGCTTCATCCAGACCGACATGACCGCCGAGCTGCCCGAGGGGGCGGCGGAGCGGCTCATGAGCCTGATTCCCATGAGCCGTCTGGGAACCGTCGAGGACGTGGCCGAGGTGGTGGTATTTCTTGCCTCACCGCAGGCCGGCTACGTCACCGGACAGGTGATTCCTGTGGACGGCGGCATGGTCATGTGACAACGTCCCGACGCTGGACGCCCCGGGAGAGGGGTGAACCGGCTAGGCACACGCGAGTAGGAGGACATCCGTGAGCGTCCGAGACAAGGTGATCAAGATCGTCTGTGAGCAGATGGGTCAGAGCGAGGACAAGGTGAGCGAGGAGACATCGTTCATCAACGACCTCGGCGCAGACAGCCTCGACACGGTCGAGCTGGTGATGGAACTCGAGGACGAGTTCGAGATCAGCATCCCCGATGAGGAAGCCGAGAAGATCAAGACCGTCGGCGATGCGATCAAGCACATCGAGGCGTACCTGGAGAGCAGGAACTAGCCTCGATGGGAGCGTCTTCGAATGACAGGCGCCGAGTCGTCGTAACAGGGCTCGGAACCGTCAACGCGTGCGGCAACGACGTGGCCACCTCCTGGGCGGAGGTGTTCGCGGGCCGCAGTGGGATCACGAACATCCGTCGCTTCACGGCGAAGGCGTTCGAGATGCCCTGCGACGTTGCCGGCGAGTTGAAGGATTTCGATCCGCTCCTTTGGGTCCAGAAGCGGGACCTGAAGAAGCTCGACCTGATGACGCTGTACGGCATCGCGGCCACCGACATGGCCTGGGACGATGCCGGACTGCCGCGTGACGGGACCGGTCTGGACCCGGAGCTTTGCGGCACGATTCTCGGAACGGGAATCGGCGGCCTCGACTCGATCGAGAAGACGCACACCACGATCATGGAGAAGGGCCACCAGCGCGTGAGTCCCTACTTCGTGCCCAAGATGATGGCCAACGCCATCGCAGGGAACATCAGCATCCGCTTCAACTTGCAGGGGCCGTCGTACATCACGGCGTCCGCGTGCGCTTCCTCGAATCACGCCATGGCGCTGGCCTTGCGCAGCATCGTGTCCGGGGAGCAGGACCTCTGCGTCACCGGCGGCGCTGAGGCCACCATCACGACAATGGGCATGGCGGGCTTCAACTCGCTGCGCGCGATGTCGCGGCGCTACAACGACGAGCCCACCCGGGCGAGCCGCCCGTTCGACAAGAACCGCGACGGCTTCGTCATGGGCGAAGGCGCGGGCATCCTCGTCTTCGAGGAGCTCGAGCACGCCAAGAAGCGCGGTGCGCGCATCTACTGCGAGGTGCTCGGCGCCGGCATGTCCGCCGACGCGCACCACATCACCGCGCCCGCTCCCGGCGGCACGGGCCCGCGACGGGCGATGCAACTGGCCATGCGCGACGCGCGCATGAATCCGGATCAGGTCGACTACATCAACGCCCACGGGACGTCGACGGACCTGAACGACGTCGCCGAGACCCAGGCCGTCCGGGCCGCCTTCGGCGACCACGCGGACAAGCTGTGCATGTCGTCGTCCAAGTCGCTGGTCGGCCACCTCCTGGGTGGCTCGGGTGGTGTCGAGGCGGTCTTCACGGTCAAGTCGATCGAAGAGGGCAAGGTCCACCCCACGATCAACCAGGAAGAGGCCGACGAGCGCTGCGACCTGGACTACGTGCCGAACGTGGGGCGCGAACTCGCGGTGAACTACGCGCTGAGCAACAGCCTGGGCTTTGGAGGACACAATGTCTCTATTGCCTTCGGCAAGTATGCCTGACGGGGTCTCCATTGCCTTCGGCAAGTACGCCTAGCAGGTCCCCATGAGCGCGGAGCAGGTCCAGCGCCTCGAAGCTGCGGGGCAGGGACACCTCATCCGCCATGCCGAGACGCTCTCGCCCGAGGCGGGCGCCGCCTTCCTGGCCTCGGCCGCGGCCCAGCCGTGGGACGAGCTGCGGGCCGCCCTCACGGCCGGTGCTGCCCCTGTCCCGGAGTTGCGGCCGCCGCGCACCTACTCGCTGCCGCGCCAGCTGAACCAGCACGAAGAGCGCAAGCGCATCGTGCGCCTCGGACAGGGACTGCTCGCCGGCGGACGCGTCGCCACGCTGCTGCTCGCCGGCGGCCAGGGCTCGCGCTTGGGCTACGACGGGCCGAAGGGCAACGTCGAGTTCGGTCCGGACGCAGGACGCACGCTGTACCAGGTCCACGCCGAGCGCATCGCCGCCGCTTCGGCGCGCTATGGGCGGCTGGTGCCGCTGTATCTGCTCGTCAGCGAGGCGACGGAGGAGGCGACGCGCGCTGCGTTTGCCGAGCACGGCGCCGGCTGGGGCCTCGATCCGGCCCAGGTGCACTTCCTCGTGCAGGGCATGCTGCCGGCCCTCGACGACGAAGGACGCGCACTGCTTGCCGAGCCGGGGCGCCTGGCTCTGGCTCCCGACGGCCACGGGGGGGCGTTCCAGGCCGTCGCCGACTCGGGCGTCCTCGACACGTTGCGCGCAGCCGGCGTCGACGTGCTCACGACCTACCAGGTCGACAACCCGCTCGCTCGCCCGCTCGACCCGCTCATGCTCGGCTGGATGGTCGAGCGCAAGCTGCAGGCCATCGGCAAGGCGGTGCGCAAGGCCACGCCGGACGAGAAGGTCGGCGTGTTCGCACGTGACCTGCGCGGTTGCACGCGCATCGTCGAGTACACCGAGCTGCCGCCTGCGCGTGCAGAGGCGCCGAGCGAGGCG
>JAHEIK010000314.1 GCA_024639415.1 Planctomycetota bacterium | reverse complement strand
CTCCGGGCGTCACGGGCGCGATGCTCAGCCAGGCCTGCGCCACGTCGGCTGCCTGCCTCGCCCACGCGGGCGCACAGGTCGATGCGGGCGGCGCCGAGGCCACCGTGGTCGTCACCACGGACAAGTGCAGCAACGGCCCCCACCTCTACTACCCCAACCCCTCGGGCCCCGGCGGCAAGGGCGACGGCGAGGACTGGGTCTGGGACAACTTCAGCTTCGACCCGTGGGCCAAGAACTCGATGATCCAGACGGCCGAGAACGTCGCGGCCGAGGCGGGCATCACGCGTGAGGAGCAGGACGCTCTCGCCCAGCACCGCTACGAGCAGTACAAGGCCGGCGTCGACAGCGGCTTCATGGCGCGCTACATGGTCGCGCCCTACGAGGTCAACCCCAGCGGCCGCAGGGTCATCGCCACGGTCGAGGGCGACGAGGGCGTCTTCCCGACGACGGCCGAGGGTCTCGCCAAGCTGCGCCCGATGATGCCCGAGGGCACGATCACGTTCGGCTCGCAGACGCACCCCGCCGACGGCACCGCCGGCATGGTGGTCGGCACGAAGGAGCGCATGAAGGCCTGGAGCGGCGACGACGAGCCGGTCCGTCTGGTCTCCTACGGCGTCTCGCGCGTGGAAAAGGGCTTCATGGCCAAGGCCGTGGTGCCCGCCGCGCAGAAGGCGCTGGCCGAGGCCGGCATCGCCGTGGGCGACTGCAAGGTCATCAAGACGCACAACCCCTTCGCGGTCAACGACATCTACATGGCGCGCGAGATGGGCATCGAGGCCGAGTCGTTCAACAACAACGGCTCCTCGCTCATCTTCGGTCACCCGCAGGGCCCGACGGGCGCCCGCCTGATCGCCGAGGGCATCGAAGAGGCCCGCATGAACGGTGGCGGCTACGTGCTGTTCGCCGGCTGCGCCGCAGGCGACACCGCGGCGGCCTGCGTCCTCGAGGTCTGATCGGACCGTTCCCCAGGGGGCTGTAGGGGCACCGTGAGCCCTTCGACTCGCTCTGCTCGCTCAGGGTCGGCAAGCCCCTACGGGTGCTTGGGGTCCGGGCGTGCGAACAGGATCGCGGGCACGAGCCGGAATCCGTCGATCACGTACGAGCGGGCCGCATCCTCGTCGCGCGCGAGCCGCGATCCGCCCAGATCGAACACCTCGATGGCGCACTCGTCTGGATCGACGAGCCAGACCTCTCGTACCCCAAGGCCGAGATAGCGCTTCGTCTTGAACGCGCGGTCACGGCTGCGCGTGGATGGCGACAGGATCTCGATCACGACGAGGGGCACACCTACGTCCTTCGCCTCGGGCGGTGGCACGTCTCTCAACACGACGATGTCGGGCTCGAACACGTTGAGGTCGTCAACCACCACGGCGACGGGCGCGGCGAACACCGCATCCGGCCCGAGGATGCGTTTCAGGTCCCAGAGGACACGGCTCTGCAGCCACTGGTGCCCGAAGAGCGGCGCGTCGTCCTTGACGAGCACCCCGTCGAGCAGGTGGACCCGGAGGTCCTCCGGCAGGGCCTGGTAGTCCTTGCGGGTGAAGAGCGCCGTCATCGTCACGCCATTGTATCGCGTGCGGACGCTCGACGGTCACGGGCCGGGCCGAGACTCGGCCTGCGACTCGCTGCGCTCGCTCAGGCCTCCCAGCGGCCCCTACGGGATTCCCCGCCACGGCCACGCACGCGAACCGGCGAAGCGTGCAAGGGACGTTCGCCGCGCCCGTGGGTCCCGTGCGACCGCAGGTCGCATGGGAGAGGGCCGAGACTCCCATTCGACAGGCCCGGGGTCCCAGCGGCCCCTACGGCTCCTCGGGCTCCGAGCGTGTGAACAGTGTCTCCGGCACGAGCTCGAAGCCGTCGATGGCGTACGAGCGGGCGACCTCACGCCCGCGCGCGAGGCGCGAGCCGCCGAGGTCGCAGACCTCGACCAGGTGCTCGTCCGGATCGACGAGCCAGACCTCCTTCACGCCCAGGCCGAGATAGCGCTTCGTCTTGAAGTCGCGATCGCGCGAGCGGGTGGAGGGCGAGAGGATCTCGAAGACGACGAGCGGCACCCCGACGTCCCTGGCCGTGTCGGGGGGTGGCTCGTCCAAGACCACGATGTCCGGCTCGAAGACGTTGAGGTCATCGACGATGACGGCGACGGGCGCGGCGAACACGCTGTCGGGACCGAGGAGGCGCTGGAGAGCGTAGATGATGCGGCCTTGCAGCCGCTGGTGCCCGAAGAGCGGCGCGTCGTCCCTGACGAGCACGCCGTCCAAGAGATGCACACGCAGGTCCTCCGGCAGGGCCCGGTAGTCCTTGACCGTGAAGAGCGCCGTCATCGTCACGCCATCCTATCGCGTGGGGACGTGCGGTGGTCACAGGCCGCAGAAGGGGATACGGACACGCAGCACGGGCACGCCGGGAACGGCAACGGGCACGGAGACAGGAACGGGAACTACCAGGGCACGCGAACGCGCCTCCGGCGCGCGGATGATCCCTGAACGCAGGACGGGCCGGGCAACCACTCTCCTTCGACTCGGCTACGCCTCGCTCAGGGTCGGGATGCCCCTACAGGCCCTTGTAGTCGGGGCGGCGCTTCTCGAGGAAGGCGTTGAGACCCTCGCGCATGTCGTCCGTGCTCGAGATGATCCCGAACAGGTCACACTCGATGCGCAGGCCCTCTTCGAGGCTCGTCTCGGTGCCGCGCAGCACGGACTCCATGGCCATGGCGAGCGCCAGCGGGCCGTTGCCGAGCATCGCCTTGGCGAGCTTCAGCGTCACCTCGAGGAGTTCCTCGGCCGGCGCGACCCGGTTCACCAGCCCGAAGTCGAGCGCGGTGTCGGGACGAATCGGCTTGCCGGTCAGGATCATCTCGAGTGCACGGCCGCGGCCGACGATGCGCGGCAGACGCTGCGTGCCGCCGTAGCCCGGGATGATCGAGAGACCGACCTCGGGCAGGCCGATCTTCGTCTCGGCCGCGAGCGTGCGGATGTGGCACGCCAGCGCCAGCT
This sequence comes from Planctomycetota bacterium, assembly GCA_024639415.1. Classification (GTDB taxonomy): domain Bacteria; phylum Planctomycetota; class PLA2; order PLA2; family JAEUHO01; genus JAHEIK01. Next base: position 2,067 of record JAHEIK010000314.1, on the reverse strand, counting down.
CGAGGCCGCCGCCGAGCGCGAAGCCGTTGATCATGGCGATCACGGGCTTGCCGAGGTTCTCGATGTTGTTCAGCACGGCCTGGCCGCGGAGCGACTTGGCCTTGCCGCCACGCACCGTCTGCGTGGCGAGCTCACCGATGTCGGCGCCGGCCACGAAGGCCTTCTCGCCCGCGCCGGTCAGCACGACGACGCCGCAGTCCGCGTCCGCCTTCGCGTGCGCGAAAGCCGCGTCGATGTCGGCCATGACGGCGTCGTTCAGCGCGTTGAGCTTGTCGGGGCGGTTGACCGTGATCGTGGCGATGCGGTCGGCGCAGGCGTACGTGACGTACTCGAGATCGGCGGACATGGACGTCATGACGGACTCCGGGCGGAAGGTCTTCGGGCGTTGGGTCTTCGTGAGCTCGGCGCGCGACGGCTGCGACTACTTGCGGTAGTCGTAGAAGCCGTAGCGCGTCTTGCGACCGTGGCGGCCGGAGGCAACCAGGCGGCGCAGCATGGGCGGGGCCGAGTAGCGGTACTGCTTGAACTCGTGGAACATGATGTCGGCGATGTACATCGTCGTGTCCAGGCCGACGAAGTCGAGCAGCTCGAGCGGACCCATCGGGTGGCCGCAGCCGAGCTTCATGCCGGCGTCGATGTCCTCCTTCGTAGCCACGCCGGACTCGAGCGCGCGGATGGCGTCGAGCAGGTAGGGCACGAGCAGCAGGTTGACGACGAAGCCGGGCGAGTCCTTGGCGCGGACGACGACCTTGCCGACCTTCTCGCCGAAGGCGCAGGAAGCGTCGAACGCCTCGTCGCTCGTCTCGAGCGTGCGCACGACCTCGACCAGCTTCATCAGCGGGACGGGGTTGAAGAAGTGCAGGCCCACGAAGTTCGCGGCGCGGTTCGTCGAAGCGGCCATGTCACCGACGGAGAGCGACGACGTGTTGCTGGCGAACACGGTGTGCGGCGGGCAGATCGTGTCGAGCTCTGCGAACAGCTCGCGCTTGATGTCGAGGTTCTCGATGATGGCCTCGACCACGAGGTCGCACTCGGAGAAGCCGCTCAGCTCGGTCGTGAAGGTCATGCGTCCGAGGACGGCATTCATGTCCTCCTCGGTCATCTTGCCCTTCTCGACGGCCTTGCCGAGGAACTTCTCGATCTTGCCCTTGCCCTTGGCGCAGAGCGCCTCGTCCACCTCGCGCACGACCACGTCGCAGCCCGCTTGGGCAGCGATCTGGGCGATGCCCGAACCCATGAGTCCACAACCGACGACGCCGACCTTGTTGATGTCCATGTGCGCTCTGACCTCTCGAATCGATGTAGGGCCCGGCATCGTAGATCCGCCACGGAACGGGCCCAAGGCAGTGCGAGGGAGGTTGCGCGCGATCGTCGGTCGAAGGGGCCCCGGAGGACGCCTCGCCGTTATTCGAAGCTCTCGCCGGCCAGTTCCTCGAACTCGTCGCGGCTGAGGTCGCGGATCTTCTTGCCCTTGCGCTTGAGCTTCTCGTTCATGCGGATCACGAGGCCCTGCATGCGCTCATGCGTCTCCTGCGAGCCGCCGACCAGCGTGAAGTCCTCACCCTTGGTCACGCGGCTGTGCCCGTCCTCGTTGTCGAGCCCAACGCCGAGGAAGCCGACGATGGGCTTCTCCTCCTTGGAGCTGCGGGACGGGGTACGACGCGTGGACATGCGCTGAGGATAGCGATTCGCCAGCCTCGATCCACCCGTCCGAAACACGAAAAGACCGCACGAAATGGAGCGTTCGTCTCGCGTTCGTGTGCACGCCGTCCACGGGTGGGAACCGCGATTCCCATGCAATGTGGAATGTGACGGAGGCAAGATCGCGCGTTCGCGAGCGAGCGACCTCCGCCGAGTCTGAAATCAATGGGCTTCGGACCAGTTGTCTCCGACTCCAACATCGACCACGATCGGCACATCCAGCGGCATGGCGGACTCCATCGCGTCGCGCACCTCCCACACGGCCTCCGGCCGCGCGGGGCCCACCCTCGCGGCCAGAGGCCGCGTGGGGCCCACCCTCGCGGCCAGAGGCCGCGTGGGGCCCGCTGGAGTTGCGACGGCCACATG
>JAHEIK010000313.1 GCA_024639415.1 Planctomycetota bacterium | reverse complement strand
ACCATGCTAGCTCTTCCCCTCCGGCGCGTCGGCAGCGGGAGGTGCGCCGGCTTCGCCGGCACGGCGCTCGATGTTCAGCAACCTGCCGCCCGTCGCCTCCGTCACCAGCTGCACGGCGGGGTGCCCGCGCAGATCTTCGCCTATGGGCTCCTGCACGGCGCTCTGTGCCTTGCGCTCGCGCAGGTCGAGGCGCAGGAACGTGCCGAAGAACTCGCGCGCGATCTGCCCGAACGCAAGCTGGACCTCGCGCCGCAGCAGCACGCCGCGTACTCCGTTGCCGGGCTGCGTGACGACGAGGATGGCGACGTCGCCGCGGACTTCACGCACCTCGGTGAGCTCGAGCGCGCGCCCCAGCGGCGGGCTGCGCTGCATCGCGCGCTCCACGATCTCGGGCCAGGCCTCGCGCAAGGCATCGAGGTTGAGCACCCGCTGCTCCGGCTCGGGCCGCGGCGCAGCCGCGGCGGGCGGGGACGGAGCGGAGGCCGGGACCGCCTCCGCCGGCACGCGTTCCGGCGGCGCGGATTCCGGCGGCACGGTCTCGACAGGCGCGATCTGGGCAGGCGCGGCCGGCGGCGATGCTGCCGCCGGAGATGCTGCCGCCGGAGATGCTGCCGCCGGAGATGCTGCCGCCGGAGATGCTGCCGCTGGACGTTCGGCCGCTGGACGTTCGGCCGCAGCCGAGACAGCAGGCGACCGCGCTGGTGGCGGCGGCTCGGCGGCAGGCGCCTCGGGCTTCGGCATGCGCCGCGGGCCCGCGTCGGCCGCGTCGGACGACCCACTGCGCAGGGCGCTCACGAGAGCGTCCAGGTCGCGTGCATCGGGCAGGCGCGCGAGCTCCACCGCCGCCACCTGCAGGACCAGGCCTCCGTCGGCTCCCGCCCGCAGGTGGGCGCGCTTGGCGAGCAGCACGTCGATCGCTCGGGCGACCCGCGCATAGCCCTGGCCCGGTGCTGCGACCCCGGCGGGCGCTCGCACGGCCTCGACGAGGGTCTCGCGCAGGCGCTCCAGCCACTGATCGACCAACACGCCGGGCTTGGAGCCCGCACCGAGGCAGGCGTCCACGGCGTCGAGGGCTGCCGCGGCCTCGCGCGCGTCGACCGCCGCACAGAGTGCGTCGAGCAGGTCCGCCGACGCGCGGCCGGAGAGCCCGTCGAGATCTGCGACGCTGATCGGATCCGTGCCCGCACGCGCGGCGATCAGTTGCTCGAGCTGGGACTCGGCGTCACGCAGCCCCCCCAGCGCACCGTGGGCGATGGCACGCGCCAGACCCTCACCGAGCGGGACGTCCTCGCGCGCGGCGAGGTCCTCGAGCCGCGTGGCCATGGCCACCTCGTCGATGGGGCGGAACTCCACGCGCTGGCAGCGGCTGCGGAACGTGTCGGGGAGCTTGTGCTCCTCGGTCGTGCAGAAGAGGAACTTCACCTGCGCCGGCGGCTCTTCGAGCGTCTTCAAGAAGGCGTTGAACGCCGGCAGCGAGAGCATGTGGACCTCGTCCACGATCCAGATGCGGTAGCGCGAGCGCACCGTGGCGTAGCCCACCTGCTCACGCAGGGCCCGTACGTCGTCGACGGCGTTGTTGCTCGCGGCGTCCATCTCCACGACGTCGAGATCGGACCCCGCGGCGATGTCGCGACACGAAGCGCAGGTGCCGCACGGCTCGAACGCCTCGCCGGAGGACTTCGACCCACCGTCGGCCTCGTGCGTAGCGCGCGTCTCGCAGTTCAGTGCGCGCGCGAAGATGCGCGCCGTCGTGGTCTTGCCCACGCCGCGCGGCCCCACGAGCAGGTAGGCATGGCCTACCCGGTCCGAAGCGAGGGCGTTCTGGAGGATGCGCGCCACGTGCTCCTGGCCGACGACGTCGGCGAAGAGCTGGGGGCGGTACTTGCGGGAGAGGACCTGATGCGACACGGGGAGAGAGTGTACGGGGCCGGTCCTACGGGGTTGCGGGGGCCCCAGAGTCGTCGTCCGCCACCGGTCCGTCGGCGCCGGGGCCAGCCTCGGAATCGGCACCGGAGCCGGGGTCGGCATCGGATTCGGAGTCGGCATCGGATTCGGAGTCGGCATCGGATTCGGAGTCGGCATCGGGATCCGGGGCGGAATCGGAGTTCGGGGCCGGCTCCGCGACCTCCATGTCGAAGAGACGCATCAGATCCTGCTGCAGGGTCTCGGCTTCCGCCTCGGAGACGATCGGAGCAGGGATCGTGAACGTTTCCTTCTCCTTCGGCCAGTGGGCGGTGAGCGTCTCGGCCCCCTGCTCGGTGATCATCAGGCGCCGCTTGCGGGCCAGCAGGAGCGCCAGCGTCAAGCAGACGGCAGCGCGGTCCTCGCGCCCCTCGCCGAGCAGCCGCTGCAGGAACTCGCGGGCCATGCCGAGGTCGAAGCGCTTCGGGCCCTCCTCCTTGGCGGGCGGCGTGCGCGTACGCCAGGTGCAGAAAGCCCCCTGGAGCACCTCCTCCGTGGCCTCCTCGACGAGGAAGTCCTTGCGCAGGAAGCCGCTGCCCTTGACGCGGTCCTCGCCGGACTCCTCGTCCTCGCCGAAGAGGGCGGTCACGATCTCGCTATCCGGCGGGAAGGGTTCCCCGGTAGCGGAGCTCACGCGCGCGAGGCGCTGCAGTTTCCAAACGGCCATGGGGCGCTCGTATACACGGGCGCAAGGACGCAAAGAAGAGCAAAGAGCGCCAAGGGAAGAAGCGGCCTGCCTTCGCTGCCTGGGCCGCAGGCCCAAGGCCGCGCTAGATCGGCAGCTTGGTCTTCCCTGCGAGCGCCTCATCCGCCTTCTTGCGCACGAAGCTGTCGGGGTCCCGCGTGGCGCGTTCGAGCGCAGGCTCGGCGCGTCGGTTCTTCTTCAGCGCCGCGCCGAGTGCTTGGACAGCCGCGGCGCGGTCCTGCCAATCGGTCGCCGTGGTGAGATGACGCTCGAGAGCGTCGATCGCCCCGTCGCTGCCGATCTTGCCCAGGGCGAACGCCGCGTAGCGCCGCCCCGAGGGCCGCGCCTTCTGGAGCAGCGCCGGCGAAGCGAGCGTCGGGACGGCCGGGTCGCCGATGGCCACGAGGACGCGCGCGGCGTCGCGGCGCGTGAAGTCGTCGATCTGGAAGTGGTGGAACGTCTTCTTGATGCGGGACTTGGGGTCGTCGGGATCCGGCACCTCGGCGATGACCGCCTTGCCGAGGGGCACGAGATCCTCGACGAGGGGCTTGGCGAAGTAGGCCACCGCGGGCTCGCCGATCATCGCCGCGCTGCGCGCGACCCGGTCGATCTCGCGCTTCTTGCTGTGGATCGAGGCCGTGAAGAAGTGGCGGAAGAGGTTCTCCGACAGCACGTAGGGGCCGGCGCCGCCGCGCGAGACGATGCTCTTCAGGCTCACGCGCCAGATGGGACTGCCCGCCAGGAACTGGCGCCAGGCGCGCTCGATCTCCATGCGATCGGCGGAGGAGAGCCTGCCGAGGTCGACGTGGCGCTCATCCCCGAGGCGGATGCGGTCGGGGTCGGGCTTGCGGGCTTCGTCGGCCTTGCCCTTGGAGCCGCTGGCGGGATCGCCGGAGCAGGCCGTCAGGGTCACGGCGAGGAGGAGCATCAGAACGAGGGCGAGGTGTCTCATGGGGCGGGGAATCTAGCCCGGAATGGTCATGGGAGCGTGACACCGCCGCGCAGTACTGCCCGTGCCCCTGCCTCTGCCCGATCGCGCTGCGTGGGCGCCACCGGACGTGCGCTCGATCTCCCCGGCGAGCGGTGGCCTCCCCCCCGGCTCGAGTACCCCTCGTGCCTGACGGGCACAGGCACGGGCAGCGGCACGGGGACGCGCTCCTGTCGGTTCGCGTCCCTAGGATTCGCCCCATGCCGCGACAGTTCGTCCACACCCACGTCCACAGCGACTACAGCCTCCTCGACGGAGCCGCCAAGGTGGCCGATCTGGTGGCCGCCGCCGCCCGCTGCGAGCAGCCGGCGCTGGCGCTCACCGACCACGGCAACATGTGCGGTGCGGTCGATTTCTACAAGACCGCGCGCAAGGCCGGCGTCAAGCCGATCGTGGGCATCGAGGCCTACGTGGCGCCGCGCTCCCGGTTCGACCGCCAGAAGAACCCCGTCGCGGCCCATCACCTCATCCTCATGGCCCAGAACGAGACGGACTACCGCAACCTCCTGAAGCTGTCCACGCGCTCCTTCACCGAGGGCTTCTACTACGTACCGCGGATGGACAAGGAACTGCTCGCGGAGTTCAACGAGGGACTGATCTGCCAGTCGGCATGCCTCTCGGGCGAGGTCCCCTACTACGCGAAGCACGACGATCTCGCGCGAGCCACGGCCTCGGCCATGCAGATGCGCGACATCTTCGGCGACCGCTACTACCTCGAGATCCAGCGCAACGGCACCGAGGGGCAGGAGCCCGTCAACCAGTTGATCCTGCAGATCGCGCGCGAGACGAACATCCCGGTCGTCGCTTCGCAGGACATCCACTTCGTGGATCCGAGCGACCACCAGGCCCACGAGGTCAAGACGTGCATCGGCATGGGTCGCGTCTTGCGCGACAACAAGCTCAAGCATGCCGGCTCGCTCTGCTTCCGCGACACCGAGCACATGTACGAGACGTTCAAGGACGTCGAGTACGCCTGCCACAACACCGTCGAGATCGCCGACCGCTGCAATCTGGAACTGGAGCTGGGCAAGCACCACCTCCCCCACTTCGACCCGCCGAACGGCGAGGACCCGACCGAGTACTTCCACCGGCTTTGCCTCGACGGCGCCAAGGAGCGCTACGGCTCGCCGCTGCCCGACGCCGTCGTGGAACGCCTCGAGTACGAGTCGGGCGTCATCGAACAGATGGGCTTCGTGTCCTACTTCCTGGTGACGTGGGACTTCGTCCGCTACGCGCACGAGCAGAAGATCCCGGTCGGGCCGGGCCGGGGCAGCGCCGCCGGCTCGATCGTGGCCTACTGCCTGGGGATCACGAACGTGGATCCCCTGGAGTGGAACCTCATCTTCGAGCGCTTCCTGAATCCTGCGCGCATCTCGATGCCGGACATCGACATCGACTTCTGCAAGGACGGCCGCGAGAAGGTCATCCAGTA
>JAHEIK010000032.1 GCA_024639415.1 Planctomycetota bacterium | reverse complement strand
CTACACCGACCCGGTAGGGGGTGGATGTCGCGTGGGCCGTCCGCATGGCCAGTTGCCGTACGGGCGGGCATGCAGCCCGCCCCTACGGCTCGCGCGCTGTCTCCCACGGCTCTCAACGACCAGGATCAGGAGGTCGGGGGTTCCGACGCTCCTGAATTGAACAGAGCCCGGAGTTCGTCCGGGCTCGTCAAGGAGTGGTACGGGCGGGAGGACTCGAACCTCCCACAGGACGTACCGTCCTGCGGGGCCCACTGGAGGTGGGTAGGTCGATGCGCGCTCGCCAGCTCGCGCGCTGGCTCCAGCGACCCTCAACGACCAGGATCAGGAGGTTGGGGGTTCCGACGCTCCAAAGACGAACGCGGCCCGGCTCGCGGCCAGGCCTCGTGGGATGTGGTACGGGCGGGAGGACTCGAACCCCCAACCTCCTGATCCGTAGTCAGGTGCTCTATCCAATTGAGCTACGCCCGCATCCGGTCGGAACGCGGGAAGGTACCCCGGACCCCGCTCCCGACAAGCATGGGTTCCAGCGCCCGATTTCGCAGACCGGGGCCGCCGTGGGATGCTCCCCGCCAAGGACCCCAGGAGGACCCCCCCCATGACGCTGGACCCGCGAGCCGAGGGCGCCCGGGCGCAGATGGAGAACGTGCGCCGGATCGTGGCCGTCACCGGCGGCAAGGGGGGCATCGGCAAGAGCAGCGTGGCCTCCGCCCTGGCGCTGGAGGCCGCCCGCGCCGGGCACACGACCGGCCTGCTCGACTTGGACCTGACCAGCCCGTCGACCCACGTGCTGCTCGGCTACCCCACGGCGTTTCCCGAAGAGCCCAACGGCATCGAGCCGTCCATCCACGCCGGCGTGCGCTGCATGACCATCGCGCACTTCGCCGGCGACCGCGCAGCCCCGCTGCGCGGCGCCGACGTCACGAGTGCGCTGCTCGAGCTGCTCGCCATCACGCACTGGGGCGACCTCGACGTACTCGTCATCGACATGCCGCCCGGTCTCGGCGACACCGCACTCGACGTCATCGCCCTGCTCGAGCGCGCCGAGCATCTCGTGATCACCACGTCGTCGCGCGTCGTCCTGCACAGCGTCGATCGCATGCTGCAACTGCTGCAACATGTTGGCGTACCTATCCTCGGTGTACTCGAGAACATGCAACGCGAGCCGACGTCGGCAGCTGCAGAACTTGCGCAGCAACATGGTGTTGCACACGTGGGCGCGCTACCGTTCGACGCGTCGCTCGAAGACGCTGCAGGGGATCATGAACGCATCGTCGACACGCCGTTTGCGAACGCACTACGCGCGTGTCTTCCGGCACTCCGACTGTGACCTGGAACGCGTTCCGAAAATCCGCTGACAACGTCGGTTTCCTTATGCCTGCTCTTGCGCGTCGCCGGATATAATTCCGCCCCAGGCGGGTCAAGGAACCAATGGCTTCGGCACGGCACCGTTTTCTACGGTCGGTTCAACTCTCTTCTCGCACCAGCGCGACGGTGATCTCCATGCGCGCGCGCTGCCTGATCGATAACCACACAGAAGGTTCGATCATCGCTGGCGGACATGCTTGCCTCACGCCAAGTCACGTGTCGGCTCACGCCCTCGATCCGCCCTAGGCCGACTCGCATCGCCACCTGGTGCACGCGCCGGCACCGGGGGACGCCGATCTCGCCGTTCCCTTTCTCCCAACCGGAGACCCGGCTGTGATGTACCTGGGTACTGCTGCGCTCGCAGAACTCCTCCGCTCCATTGCGCGTGACTACGACATCTACGCGCCCTACCAACGAGGCGACGCTTTCATCCTTCGCCGCCTCGAGTTGGATGACGGAGACGACGCTCGCGTCCCATGGAATCCGGCCCGCTTGGGGGAGTCCCTCAAGCCTCTCTGGTTCCAGTCCAGCAAGATCGTCTCGCGCTGGGCTGCCGATGGCCCGCAGCCGGGCCCGCGGCCGCGACCGCGCGCCATCCTGGGCGCGAAGGCCTGCGACCTGCAAGCGCTCGCGATCGTGGACAGGGTCTTCCGCGAGCATGAGTTCAGCGAGCCGGCCTGGTGCCAGACGCGCTCGCAGAACCTCATCATCTCCGGCGACTGCACGGAGGCGCGGGACAGCTGCTTCTGCACGATGGTCGGGCACAAGCCGCATCCGGAGGGCGAGTTCGACCTGAACCTCAGCCCCACCGACGGTGGCTTCCTCGTCGACGTAGGCTCGCCCCGCGGCGAGCGGCTCGTACAGACGCACGACTCCCTCTTCGGGGCAGCCGATCCTGCAGCGATCGCCAAGAGAGACGAGCAACGCGAGGCGCTTGCCGCCGCTGTGACCGAGCGCAACGAACCGTTCGAAGTGCACGACCCGTTCGAGCAGTCTGTCGACAAGCATCGCACGAGCCACCTATGGGACGAGCTCGCGGCGACCTGCGTGCAGTGCAACGCCTGCAACATGGTCTGCCCCACGTGCCACTGCTTCGTGTTGCTCGATCTCCCCACGGCAGAGGGCTCCATTCGCGCGAGCTGCTGGGATTCCTGCTTCGAGTCGGGCTACGCGCGCATGGCCGGCGGCGGAACGCCGCGACTCCAGCTCGTGGAGCGCTTCAAGAACCACTATCACCACAAGTTCGTCTCGTTCCCCCGCAACTGGGGCGTGACGGCCTGCTCCGGCTGCGGACGCTGCATCGACGCGTGCATGGGACGCATCGACAAGCGTGAGTGCCTGACGCGGCTCGAGAAGGAGTGGCTGCCCAGCGCCGCGCTCCCGGGAGTGGACTGACGTGAAGAAGAACGCCTTCGTCGCCGTACCGGCGGTCCTCACGGAGATCATCGTCGAGACGCCGACGATCAAGACCTTCGTGCTGAAGCCGGCCGAGCCGATCCCCTTCCGCGCCGGGCAGTTCGTGCAACTGGAAGTGCCCGGCCTCGGCGAGGCGCCGTTCACGCCCTCGTCGAGTCCGTTCGAGACCGACAGGATGGAGATCACCATCCTCAAGACCGGACTCGTCACGAACAAGCTGCACGAGCTCGAGCCGGGCGTGACGCTCGGCATCCGCGGACCCTTCGGCAAGGGCTATCCCATCAAGAAGCTTGCCGACCAGACGGTGCTGGTGATCGGCGGCGGCGTGGGTCTCGCGCCGCTGCGCTCGCTGCTCTACCACATCGAGGGCGAGCCGGATTGCTGCGGCTCCGTGTCGATCAAGTACGGCTCCCGCAACCCCGACGAGCTGTGCTTCCGGCGCATGCACGAGGGCTGGTCCGGGCGCCAAGGCTGGGACTTCACGCCCACGATCGACCGCTTCGCTCCGGGCTGGGAGGGCCACGTCGGCCTCGTGACGACGCTGCTCGACGACCTCGACCTGGACCTCGAGAACACGTACGCCGTGTCCTGCGGCCCCGAAGTCATGCTGCGCTTCGTGACCTGGAAGCTGCTCGACGTGGGCTTCGAGCCCGACCGCATCTACCTCTCGATGAACCGCAACATGTCCTGCGGGATGGGCATCTGCGGCCGCTGCAACGTCGGTCCGTACTACCTCTGCAAGGACGGACCGGACATGTGCTACGCGGACATCAAGGACATCCCGTACGCGCTGGGATAGCACCATGAACGACGACCAGCGATCGATCTGCCCCTTCTGCTCCATGGGTTGCAGCCTGCTGCTGCGCAGTCCCACACGCGCCCCCTACGTGGGTGCCGCCGGAGTGCCCGCTCTCGGCTACGACGCCGACGCCCCGGTGAACCGGGGCTCGCTCTGCGCCAAGGGCAACATGGCGCTCGAGCTGCTCACGCATCCCGCGCGGCTCGAGTCGCCCCGCATACGCAACCCCGAGGGCGAGCTCGTGAAGGCCTCATGGGAAGTCGCTCTGGAGGATCTCGGGCGCCGGCTGAAGGACGTCGTGGCACGCCACGGCTCGCAGTCGATCGGCCTGCTCCTGGGGCCGACCCTGACGAACGAGGAAGTGCGCGAGGCCGCGGCCTTTGCGCGCGCCCTCGGCACGCCTCACGTCGACCTCTGCCAACCCGAGGACCATGTCGTGCTGGAGGGCTTGACGCGCTGCGGCGGCAGACCCCAGCGCGTCGAGTCCGTCACGGACATCGAGCGCGCGACGGCCATCCTCGTCGCGGGCGACCTCTTCACGATGGCGCCGTGCATCGCCAAGCCGGTGCTCCACGCACGCTACGACAATCGCCAGAATGTCGTCGGCACGCTGGGCTTCTGGAAGAGCCGGACGTACCTGTTCGGCAAGCCCGCGCTGCGCTGCCTCGCCGGCCGCGAAGCGGCGGCCCTGGCGCTGATCCTGAAGCTGTGCCTGGGCGCTGCCGGCGTGGAGCAGCCCGCCTGGGCCCCCACCGCCCGCACCATGCTGGACGGCCTCGACCTCGAGGAGGTCGAGCAGCTGGCGGGCCTGTCGCTGGCCGATCTGGACTGGCTCGCATCCAGCCTGCGCAACGCCGAGCACGGGGCGGTGCTCTTCGGCTGCGGCTACGCGGAGAGCGAGCGCCTCGACCTCGCCGCCGGGCTGAGCGCGCTGGTCGCCGAGGCGACCGGCAGCCGCTTCCTCGCGATGGTCGGAGGCCCCAACACCTTCGGGATCCACGAGACGCTGCGCGATGAGGGCCTGCCCCCCACCGAGGGCCTGCGCAGCGCCGAGATGCTCGCGGCCGCGGGGACGGGCGAGCTCAAGGGCTTGCTGGCCTTCGGCTGCGACCCCGTCGGTGCCTTCCCCGGCGTCGTGTTCCAGGATGCAGCCGCCAAGCTGCCGCTGCTGGCGACGACGGCACCGCTCATGAGTCCCACGGCGGAGACGGCGCACGTCGTGCTGCCCGCCGGAACGTGGGGCGAGAAGGCAGGCGGCGTGAAGAACGCCTTCGGCCACGACGACACGCTGGCGGCCGTCATGCGGCCTCCCGGCACCGCGCGCACCGACAGCGCGATCTTCACCGCGCTGCACGAGGCGCTCGGCAAGCCGCCCTCGGACGCGGCGAAGCCGACGCCGCTCGCCGAGCGCATGCCCGCTGAGGCGGCCCCGGCCTTCTTCCACGAACTCGAGCTCTATCTGCGCCTCGAGGGACGCGAGGAGCGTGCGCGGGAGATCGGCACGCACTGGCTGTTCCCCGAAGCCGGCGCCTCGCACGCGAGTGACGGCTGGCTGACCGGCCCGCTCTCCTGGCCGGCGCACGAAGCGCCCGGCCCGGTTGTGGCGCTGTCTCCCGGACATGCGCGCGACCTCGGCGTGAAGGAGGGCGACCGCGTACGCGTGCGCAGCCGGGACGCGGAGGCGCGACTGGCCGTGCGTATCGAGCAGAACCTCGTGGGCGACGTCGTGCTGGTCCCGCCGCACCACCCCGAGACGCGCCGCCTGACCGGCTGGCGCCTCGACGGGATCGTGCGCGACCTCGACCTACGGCCCGAGCGCGTGACTGTCGAAGCGCTCGAGGTTGCCACCGGAGAGGAGGAGGCGTGATGAGCCAGGCACCTGTGGTGACCAAGCGGATCGTCCTCGACCTGGACCGCTGCATCGGCTGCCGCGCTTGCGGCGCGGCCTGCCACGTCGGGCACAACAACCAGACCAACCTCGTGCCGGGCAAGATCGCCGACGTGGCGATCCTGCCCGTGCACTGCCGGCACTGCGAGCATCCGGCTTGTGCCGGAGCCTGCCCGTGCGACGCCCTCTACAAGGACGAGATGGGCTTCGTCCGGCGGTCCGAGATCCTCTGCATCGGCTGCCGGAGCTGCGAGCAAGCCTGCCCGTTCGGAGCGATCCCCAGCGAGTTCGTGCGCGGCGTCGCGCCCAAGTGCGACCTCTGCATCGACCGCGTGCTCGCAGGCGGCATCCCGCGCTGCGTCGCCACCTGCACCTCGGGCGCCCTCAGTTTCGTCGATCCCAAGGAAACGATCGGCAGCCCCTCCTACGTCGGGGGGCGTATCCAGTCGCGCGGCATGACTCGGAGGCCCTAGCGATGACGACCCCGGAACACGAAGGCGGACAGGAGCTGCAAGGCACGGTCCGCGATCTCCTCGAGAAGGCCGGTGAGCTGGAGCGCCACGGCCACACGCAGGAGGCCATCGAGATCTATGAGCGCAGCCTGAAGCTGGAGGAGCGCCCGGAGATCCTCCAGCACGTCGGCAACCTCTACAACCGCACGGGCGAGCTCGACGAGGCCGTCCGCACCTTCCAGCGCTCGATCGAGCAGACGCCGGACTTCGCGGGAGGCCACTACGGTCTCGGGCTCTCGCTCTACCGCTCGGCGCGCATGGAAGAGGCGGTGGCCGCCTTCGAGAAGGCGATCGAGCTCGACCCGGGTCTCATGACCGCGCGCTTCTGGCTGGCCAACGCCCGCTACCAGCGCGGTGACGTGGACGAGGCGATACAGCACCTCAACGAGCTGTTGGAGGTCTGCCCCGCGTTCACCGCAGCCTGGTACGCACTCGGTGTCGCGGCCATGCAGAAGAACGACCACGATCTCACCCGCACGGCCTTCGCCAAGGTGCTCGAGCGCAACCCGCGCTCCATCGTGGCCAACTACCAGCGAGCGATCGCGAGCTTCTACAAGGGCGATCTCGACGAGGCCATCGCAGGCTTCCGCACGGTGCTCCAGATCCAGTCCGACCACAAGGGCGCGAAGGAGAACCTGCGCGCCCTCGAAGACATGCGGATGCGTTTCTCCTGACCCACGGGATACCGCCATGGCTCCGATCGCCGAATGGCTCTTCTTCTTCTTGATCTTCCCCGGCCTGGTCTTCTCGGTCCTGCTCGGACTCGTGCTCGTCTGGGTCGACCGGAAGGTCACCGCCCTGGTGCAGTGGCGCGTCGGCCCACCGCTCAGCCAGCCGTTCTGGGACGTGCTGAAGCTGCTGGGCAAGGAAGTGATCGTGCCCGCCCAAGCCTGGGCGGGCGGCTTCCTCGGCCTGCCCTTCGTCGGGCTCGCCGCGGGAGCGCTGGCCGCCACGTTCGTGTGGATCGCCGCTACGGGACTGGCGGCATCACCGGGCGGGGACCTGCTCGTCGTGGTCTACCTGCTGGTGATCCCGACCCTGGCCGTGATCCTCGGCGGCGCGGCGTCGGGCAACCCGCTCGGCGCCGTGGGCTCGAGCCGCGACATGAAGCTCATGCTCGCCTACGAGCTGCCCTTCGTGATCGCGCTGCTCGTCGCCGTGTTCCAGAAGCACGAGATCGACGGCGAGTCCGTGCGCGCCGGCACGCTGTCGCTCTCCGGGCTCGTCGACTTCCAGCGTGACGTGGGCAGCGTGCTCCTGAGGCCGTCCGGCGCCATCGCGTTCCTGGTGGCGCTGCTCTGCGCGCACGCCAAGCTCGGGTTCGTGCCGTTCGACCTCGCCGAGGCCGAGTGCGAGATCGGCGAGGGCGCACTGCTCGAGTACAGCGGCTCGGTCCTGGGCCTATTCAAGATCACGCAGGCGGTACTGCTGGCCACGCTGCCGGTGCTGCTGGTGACCGTCTTCTGGGGCGGCCTCGCCGCCTTCACGGTGCTCGGGGTGCTTGCCTTCGTGGGCAAGATCGTCCTGATCCTCGTCCTCTTCGTGCTGATCAAGAACACGAATCCGCGAGTCCGGATCGACCAGGCGATGAAGTTCTTCTGGGGACCGATGACGGTCCTCGCGCTCATCGCCCTCCTGCTCGCCCACCTGGGGTTCTGACCATGACCTCGTCGACACCGCTCCTCGTGCGCGCCTTGAAGAAGAGCCCGTGGGTGTTCCACGTCGGCACGTCGGGGTGCAACAACTGCGACATCGAGATCGCCGACTGCCTCACGCCGCGTTTCGACGTCGAGCGCTTCGGCATCAAGCTTGTGGGCAGCCCACGGCACGCGGACGTGATGCTCATCACGGGCCCCGTCTCGCAGGCCTGCCGCGAGCCGCTGCAGCAAGCCTGGCTCGAGATGCCGCGGCCGCGCGCCGCCGTCATGATCGGCGCGTGTGCCTGCAGCATGGGCGCCTACAAGGACGCCTACAGCGTCGCGGGACCGCCCGACAAGGTCCTGCTCGAGGTCGATCCGGACGCCAAGTACATCTACGTCCCGGGCTGCCCGCCCAAGCCCGAGACCATCGTGATGGGTGTGGTCAAGCTGTTGGGAGCCCTCTGATGGATGCCAACGATCTCGTCGGTCGCATGACCGAGGCCTACGGCGACGACGTGGCGTGTGTCGCCCGCTCGCACAAGCGGGTCTACGCCTCCCTCGCACCGGAGCATCTGCTCGCGGTGTTCGACTGGCTGATGGAGGAGGTGCCGGGCCTGCGCTTCGGAACCTCCACGTGCATGGACCTGCGCGAGGGCATCGGCGTGTTCCACCACCTGCCGGTCAACGGAACACCACTGGTGATCACGCTGAAGGTCGTCGCGCCGAAGCCGGATCCGCGCGTTCCGTCCCTGACGCCGCGCGTGCCTGCGGCGGGGTGGATCGAGCGCGAGATGGCCGACATGGTCGGCGTCGTCTTCGAAGGCCACCCCGAGCCGTACCGGCTCGTGAAGGCCGAGTCGTTCCCCGACACGTTCCCGCTGCGTCGTGACTTCGACGTAGCCCGCTTCAAGGAGGACATCGGTGAGCAGCCCGACTTCTAGCCCTGCGCCGACCGAGCGACGCGTCGTCCAGATCGGTCCGTTCCACCCGCTGCTCGAGGAGCCGGTCGGCTTCTCGCTCGGCGTAGAGGGTGAGACCGTCGTCGACGTAGACGCCCGCATGGACTACATCCACAAGGGCATCGAGATCCTCGCGCAGCAACGCACCTACGACATGCTCCCGATCCTGCTGGAGCGTATCTGCGGCATCTGCTCGGTGACCCACAGCGTCTGCTTCTGCAATGCCGCCGAGGACCTGCTGCAGGTGGAGATCCCCCCGCGCGCGAGCTACATCCGCACGATCATCGCGGAACTCGAGCGCGTCCACAGCCACCTGCTGTGGGTCGGACTCGCCGGCCACTTCATCGGCTACAACACCGTGTTCATGTGGGCGTGGAAGTACCGCGAGCCCGTCTGCGACGTGTTCGAGATGCTCACGGGACACCGCCAGAACTCGGCCCTGCCCATGGTGGGCGGTGTCCGCCGCGACATCCCCGAGAAGTACTTCGACGAAGCCCGCAAGACGCTCGACATGGTCGACGGCAAGGTGCAGATGCTCACCGACGCCGTGCTCGACGACCCCGTGCTCGCCGCCCGGCTCAAGGGTGTGGGCGTGCTCACGCCTGAAGAGGTGATGGCCTGGGGCGTGGTCGGTCCGACGGCGCGCGCCTCCGGCGTCGACACCGACGTGCGCCGGGACGAGCCCTACGCGGCGTACGCCGAGCTCGACTGGGACGTCTGCACGACGCCGAACGGCGACGTGTTCGACAAGGCCGTCGTACGCCTGCTGGAGCTCAAGGAGTCGATCAAGATCCTGCGCCAGTGCTTCGACAACATGCCGTCCGGGGACCTGAACCTCGGCACGCTGCACATGCCGCGCGGCGAGGGCATCGGCCGCTACGAGGCGCCGCGTGGCGAGGACATCCACTACCTGCGCAGCAACGGCACGAACATGCCCGAGCGGCTCAAGGTGCGCGCACCGTCGTACACGAACATCGCCTCGTTCAAGGCTTCGTGCATCGGCGAGAAGATCAGCGACGTCACGATCACCCTCGCGGCGTGCGACCCCTGCTACTCGTGCACCGAGCGAGCAGCCGTCGTCCGCGGGGACGGCGATCAACCCGAGCGCACCTTCGGCGACCTGGTGCGGCTCAGTCAGGCGGAGACCCGCCGGCTGGCTTCCGAGATGGGCCGTCTTCCCGACCTCCAACTGAAGTAGGTTCCCATGCACGACCTGCTGCTACCGATCGTGATCCCCGGAGCCGCGGGGCTCCTCGTGTTCGCCCTGCCGGCGCGACTGCGAGGTCTACGCACCGTCATCGGGGTGCTCGGCACCTTCGCCACACTGGTGGCGAGCGTGTGGCTGATCGACACGCGGACCGGCGTGTCGTGGACCTGGATGCAGTTCGGCGGGCTCGAGCTCGACTTCGCGCTGCGCATGGACGCGTTCTCGAGCTGGGCCGTGGCCCTCGTGGGCTTGCTGAGCCTGCTGACGGCGATCTACGCAACGGGCTGGTTCCGCGGCCGCGGCGGCGTGCCTGGGCGCTACTTCGCGTGGATGCTGCTCGCGACCTCGGGCGCCTGCGGCGTCCTGCTGTCGGACAACCTGCTCCTGCTCGTGCTGTTCTGGGAGCTGGTCACGCTGATGCTCTTCCTGCTCGCCGTCTCCGGACGCGACGAGGGAGCACCGGGTGCGGCCAAGGCCTTCGCGGTGCTGGGGCTGGGCGACATGGCGCTGCTCGTCGGCGTCGTGCTCATCGGCATGGACCGCGGCTGGTCCCTGTCGGCGCTGGCGGCCTCGCCGCTGGCCACCGACCGTGCGCTGCACGTGCTGACGTACGTGCTGCTGCTCGCCGCCGCGATGGCCAAGGCGGGCGCCATGCCGTTGCACTCGTGGATTCCCACGATGTCGACCGGCACGCACGCCTCGGTCATGGCCTTCCTGCCGGGCGCCGTCGACAAGATCCTGGGCATCTACCTGCTGGCCCGCATCAGCCTGGCGTGGTTCGCCCCCACCGAGGGGCTGCGCATGGTGGTGATGATCATCGGCGCCGTCACGATCCTCGGAGCGGTCTTCATGGCCATGATCCAGCACGACCTGCGGCGCCTGCTGTCCTTCCACGCCGTGAGCCAGGTCGGCTACATGCTGCTGGGGATCGGCACCGGCACCGTCATCGGCGTCATGGGCGGCCTGTTCCACATGGTCAACAACTCGATCTACAAGGCCTGCCTGTTCCTCGGCGCGGGCTCGGTGGAGCGCGAGACGGGCACGATGGATCTCGGACGCCTCGGAGGGCTCGTACGCGTCATGCCGGTGACGTTCGGCGCGATGTTCGTCGCCGCCCTCGCGATCTCGGGCATCCCACCGCTCAACGGGTTCGCCTCGAAGTGGCTCGTGTACGAGGCCTGCATCGCAGCGGATGCCCCGCTCTTCCTCGTCGCCGCGCTCTTCGGCTCGGCGCTGACCCTGGCGTCGTTCGTGAAGGTGCTGCACTCGGTCTTCTGGGGCCCGAAGCCCACCGCGATGGACGGCGTGCGCGAAGGCGCGGGCGGCATCGGAATGCCGATGGCCATGGTGACGCTTGCTGCCCTGTGCATCGTGCTCGGCGTCTTCGCCGCCTGGCCGCTGGACGACTTCATCGGGCCGGCGGCCGGCCTCGAAGCCGAGGGTGCCCTCACGGGCTCCGCCGCGCTGGAGGGCAACGCCGCGACGTGGGGTGAGGTCGGGGGCGCCACGCCGCCGCCGCGCCGCTACGCGCCGGGCGCCATGCAGCCCTACGTGATCACGGGCCTGCTCGCCGTGGGCGTGCTCGTGCTGCTGCTGATGGCGCACATGGGACAGATGCGGATGCGCCGCGTGCGCCCCGTGTTCGTCGGGGGGCAACCCTTCGACCGGGACGTCAACCGCTTCCCGGGCACCGAGTTCTACAAGACCGTCCAGGACCTGCCGGGCGTCGGATCGGCGTTGCGCCTGGGCGCCAGTGGGCACCTCGACCCATACGAGGCGGCGCAGCGTGCCGGCCGACCGGCGGTCCGCTTGCTGAGGCGACTGCACTCGGGGCTGGTCGGCGACTACCTGTTCTGGTGCTTGCTCGGCCTCGCCATCGTCGTCGCGGTTCTGCTGGGGAGGTGATCGATGGACTTCGTGCTCTACGGACTTACGGGCTTCGTGATCCTCGGCTCGATTGCAGCACTCGAGATGAAGTCCCTGCTCTCCGCCGTCATCGCCGTGGGCGTGGTCGGCTTGGGGCTGTCGATCGTCTTCCTCCTCCTCGGGGCGCCGGACATCGCCATCACGCAGGTCGTGGTCGAGGTGATCGTCGTCACCGTCCTCATCCGTGCGGCGTCGCGCGTGCCTGCGGAGACCGCTCCGCTGCGCACCGGCCGCACACGCACACTTGCCGGCGCGGGCCTTGCGTTGGTCGCCGTAGGCCTTCTGGTCGCGGCGTTCCAGACCTTACCCGCCTTTGGAACGCAACGGTTCGCGCCGGCACTCTGGTACCTCGAGCAGGCGACGGAACTTACCGGTGCCGCCAATGTCGTGACTGCCATCCTGCTCGACTTCCGCGCCTACGACACGCTCGGTGAGGCGACGGTGATCCTCACGGCGGTGGTGGGAGCACTGGCCGTGCTGCGCAGGCCGAGCCGCCGCAAGGAGAAGTCCCATGTCTGACTCGCAAGGCATGAGCATCGTGGTCCGCGTCGTGACGCGCTGGTTGCTCGGGCTGATCTTGATCTTCGGCCTCGCCGTCGCGCTGTACGGGCACCTGACCCCGGGCGGCGGCTTCGCCGGCGGCACGATCGTGGCGTGCGGCTTCGTGCTGGCCATCCTCGCGTTCGGCGGATCCCGCGGCCCCGGCGCGTTCTTCACGCGCTGGGCCTCGGCGCTGGACGCCATCGGCGCGCTCGCGTTCCTGGCCCTGGCCATCCTCGGCTTCACGGCCGGCGCGTTCCTCCAGCAATGGGCCGCACGCGGTGACGCCTTCACGCTGGGCAGCGCGCCCAGCATCGTCCTCCTCAACCTCGCCATCCTGCTCAAGGTCGGCGCCGGCCTCTTCGCCGGCTTCTCAGCCATCGCGCTGTTCGAGCAGACGGCGGACCCTGATACGGCGGACTCTGAGAAGGGAGCGGACGCATGACCATGTACGTGCTTGCCGCCGTGCTCTTCGGCGTGGGCCTCTACGGCCTGCTCGTGAAGCGCCACCTGCTGAAGAAGGTGCTCGGCCTGCTCATCCTCGAGCATGCCGTCAATCTCTTCCTCGTCGAAGTGGGCTACGTCGACGGAGGGAGCCCCCCCATCCGCCTCGCCGGCGAGACGGCTGCCGCGTTTGCGGGCGGGGCGGTCGATCCGCTGCCGCAGGCGCTGGTGCTCACCTCGATCGTGATCGGCCTGGGCCTCGCCATGCTCATGGTGGCGCTCAGCCTGCGCATCTACGAACGCTACGGCTCGCTCGACGCGGACCGCATGAGCGAACTGAAGGGCTAGGGCGACATGTTGCAACTCATCCCGCTCTTCGTGCTCATTCCGCTGGGAGCAGCATTCGCCTGCCTCCTGGTCAAGCGCCGGGTGCCGGCCATGGCGCCCATGCTCTCGCTGGTCGGCGTGCTCGCGCTCCTCGCACTGGCTGTGACCGGCAGCGTGCAGGGCGCCGCCGGCGCGTCCATCGCCGGCGGCTGGAGCCTAGAGAGCCAGGGCACCACGAGCTTCCTGCCCGGCATCGCGCTGGTGTTCGACGGTCTGTCGGCCGTGTTTCTGCTGCTCGTCGCGGTGGTCTCGACCGCCGTGCTGGTGTTCGGCTTCCGCTACATGGAGACGTACGAGGGGCGCCCGCTGTACTACGCGCTGCTCAACCTGCTCATCGCAGGCATGAACGGCGCCGTGCTGGCGGGTGACCTGTTCAACCTGTACGTGTTCGTGGAGATCGCGAGCATCGCCTCCTACGCGCTCGTCGCCTTCGGCACGGGCGGACGCGAGGTCGAAGCCGCGTTCAAGTATCTCATTCTCGGGGCGGTCGCCTCGGCATCCATTCTCCTGGGTATCGGTCTCATCTACGCGGCGACAGGCCTGCTGAACATGGCTGACGTGGGCACAGCAGTCGCTGCGGGAGGGATCCCCGAAACCACACTCCTCGCGGCGACCGCCCTCTTCCTTGCAGGCCTGGGTCTCAAGGCAGCGATGATGCCTTTCCACGCCTGGCTGCCCGACGCGCACCCCAGCGCACCGGCGCCCATCTCGGCCATGCTCTCCGGCCTGCTGATCAAGACGCTCGGCATCTACGCGCTCGTGCGCATCCTCTATCTCGTGATCGGGATGGACGGAGCGCTGGGCGGCTCCCTGCAGACGCTGCTGCTCGTGCTCGGCTGCCTGTCGATGGTCGGCGGCGTCCTCCTGGCCCTGGGCCAGACGGACCTCAAGCGCTTGCTGGCCTACTCGTCCATCAGCCAGATGGGCTTCGTGCTCGTCGCCCTGGGAACGAACACCTGGCTGGGGGTGGCGGCGGCAATCTTCCACGCCATGAACCACGCGCTCTTCAAGGGCGCGCTCTTCCTCTCGGCCGGATCCCTCGAGCGCATTGCCGGCACCCGAGACATCTCCAAGATGGGCGGCATTGCCCGCATCGCACCGGCGACGACGATCGGCGCGGTCGGCGCCTCCTTGTCGATCGCCGGCGTGCCGCCTTTCAACGGATTCTGGTCCAAGCTGCTCATCCTGATCGCGCTCTTCACGGCGGGGATGCACGTCGTCGGCGCCATCGCAGCGGCGACGGCCGTGCTCACGCTGGTGACCTTCGTGAAGGTCCAGCAGCGGGTGCTGTTCGGCGCACTGCCCGAGCGGCTGAAGGGCGCGCACGACGTACCGGCGTCCATGTCGCTGCCCGTCATCGCACTGGCCGTGCTGTGTCTGATCGGAGGCCTGCTGTGGCCACTGGGACTTGACGACTGGGTCGGGGGCGCGGCATCCGCCGTGCGCACCGATGGCCCGACCAACGAGGCACCCGCCGAGTATCGGCGCATGGTCCATTCGGAAGGGAGGCAGCCGTGAGCAAGATCCTCTCCGCCTTCGTCTTCTGCATGCTGGTCTGGATTGCGGTCACGTGGGCATTCGACACGACCAGCCTGGTGCTCGGCGCCGTGCTCGCCGGTGCGATCGCCTTCTCGCTACGCAACCTCGAGCTGGACGAAGTCCCGCTGCTGCTCATGCCGCAGCGGCTCGTGTGGGCGCTCGCCTACATCCCCGTGCTCCTGCTCTACGTCATCCGCGCGAACTTCGACGTGGCGTGGCGCGTGCTCCATCCGCGCCTGCCGATCCGGCCCGGCATCGTGCGGGCCAAGACGACGCTGAAGAGCCCGAGCGCGCGCGTGCTGCTCGCCAACTCGATCACGCTGACGCCCGGCACCCTGTCCGTGGACGTGCTTGACGACGTGTTCTACATCCATCGCATCCATGTTCCGGAAGCCGCCCCGGAGGCCGACATGCAGCGCTCCATGGACACGTTCGAGGGCTTCCTGCGGAGGATCTTCGAATGACGCCTCTCGAGATCCTGTTGCTCGGCCTGCTGCTGTGCGGCTTCCTCTGCCTCTGGCGCGTGATGCGGGGGCCGACCCCTGCCGACCGCACGGTGGCCGTCGACATCCTCGGCATCCTGATGGTCGGCTTCTGCGCCGTGCTCACGGTCATCACGGGCAAGGACCTGTACATGATCGTGGGGCTGTCGTGGTCGCTGCTCGCGTTCGTAGGTGCGCTCGCCTTGGCGAAGCATCTCGAAGGGAAGCGCTACCATGATTGACTTCGGCGAGCCCCTGCACCTGATCGCCTACGTCGTGATGGCGGCGGGCCTGGCATTCGACATCGTCGGCTGCCTCGGCCTCGTCCGGCTGCCAGACGTCTACAACCGCCTGCAGGCGGGCACCAAGTGCGTGACCCTCGGTACGCTGCTCATCCTGCTGGGCGTGCTCATCCGCTTCGGCTTCGGCGCCATGGGCGTCAAGGCCCTGCTGTGCCTGTGGTTCATCGCCATGACCTCCCCCACGGCGGCCCATGCCATCGCCCGCGCCGCACACCGGGCCGGCTTCCCGCTATGGAAGGACTCGGTGGTGGACCAGTACGCGGAAGACCGCGCAGGCTCGAAGGAGGTGGCGCCGTGAAGTGGTTCAAGATGCGCGAGTTGGTCGAGGCCGTGACCAGCGTCATCAAGGGCCCCTACACCCATCCGTTCCCGGCGGAGCCCACACCCCTGCCCGATTGGATCCGCGGGAAGCCCACGTACTACGCCGATGACTGCATCGGCTGCGGCGCGTGTGCGACCGTCTGTCCGGTGCGGGCGATCGACGTGCGCGAGGTGGTGCGCGAGGACGGCGTGCCGGTGCGGCTGCTCGAGCTGCACTTCGACAATTGCGTGTTCTGCGGCGACTGCGTGCGGCGCTGCGCAACCCAGAAGGGCATCCGCTTCTCCGACGAGTACGAGCTCTCGGGCTTCGACCGCAAGGAGATGATCGAGTCCGTCGAGAAGGAGCTCGTGCCGTGTGAGATCTGCAAGACGTCGATCGCCCCGCGTGATCAGCTGCAGTGGATCTACGACGAGCTGGGCTCCATGGCCTACGCCAACGTGAGTGTCTACCTGACCGCCCAAGAGAGGCTGGGCCTGCGCGAAGGCGTGCCGCGGGACGACAGGCCGCTGGACCGCACGGACAGCCAGCGCATCCTGTGTCCCTCCTGCCGCCGCTCGGTCACGCTGCTCGACGAGTGGGGTCCGATCCAGCCGTGACAACAGACGTGCTCCCCGG
>JAHEIK010000312.1 GCA_024639415.1 Planctomycetota bacterium | reverse complement strand
ACAGGCCGGCCAGCTCGAAGTTCAGCTGCAGGCTGCGGTTGTCGAGGTTGGCCGAGCCGAGCACAGCGAGCCCCGCGTCCGCGATCACCAGCTTCCCGTGCATCATGCCCGGCATGTAGCGGTGGATGCGCACGCCCGCGGCCAGCAACTCGTCGAAGTAGTAACTCCCGGCCAGCTCGGCCAGGTAGTTGTCCGGCGGCCAGCTCTGCGTGATCACGTCCACGCGTACACCCAGGTGCGCGGCCGTCTTCAGCGCGTCGCGCAGCGCGGGATCCGGGACGACGTACGGCGATGCGATGCGCAGTTGGGCGCGAGCTTGCGTGAAGGCCTGGAAGAAGACCTGGCGGATGGGGTTGACGGCTCGATCGGGCCCGCCGCTAACGATCTGGGCGCTGCCCTCGCCCGCCGCCTCGGGTGCGGGGAAGTACTGCTCGCCCGTGAGCAGGGTTCCAGATGCGAAGTCCCAGTCCTCCACGAAGACCCGCTGCACATCGGCGACCGCGGGACCACGGACCTCCACCTGCAGGTCGCACCAGTCGCGATTGAGCCTCTGCCGGCCCAGGTACTCCTCGCCGACGTTCAGGCCGCCGAAGAACGCGGTCGTGCCGTCGCAGACGAGGATCTTGCGGTGGTTGCGCAGGTTCGGGACGAAGCGCTTGCCGAAGGGCCACAGCGGTAGGAAGACCGCGCCTTCGCCGCCTGCCTTGCGCAGGCGGCGCAGGAGTCTCCAGCGCCCCAGGGTGCCGATGTAGTCCACGCACAGCCGGACCTCGACGCCCGCACGCGCGCGCTCCATCAGGCGCTCGAGCAAGCGACGTCCGAGCCGGTCGTTGCGGAAGATGTACATCTCCAGGTGGATGTGGTGCCGGGCGTTCGCCACGGCTGCGAACATGCGGTCGAAGGCGGCCTCTCCATGCTCGAGCAGTCGCACGTCGTTGCCGCCCACGGCGGGCGGCTCCCCGAGGTGCTCCAACGACCGGGCCAGGGCGCGCCAGGTCTCGGCGGCGACGGGCGGCTGCACTGCGTCCTGCGGCGCGGCGACGGGTTGGGCGAGGACGCGACCCTGAAAAGACGCGCGGTGCCGCACCTTGCGGCGCAGGCGGCGGGGCAGGCGCGTCATGCCGAACGTGAGGAACAGGACTGAGCCCAGCAAGGGCACGAGGACGATCGCGAGGGACCAGCCGATGGCCGAGGACGCCTCGCGCTTGCGCACGAGGACGAGCAGGACCATGCACACCACGAACACGAGGTAGAGCAGGGCCCACAGGCTTCCGAAGATCTGATCGATCATGGCGCTCCCGTCGGAGCTTACGACGGATGGGCGAGCGGCAACTCCAGTCGCACGCATGCACCGTGTTCGGCTTCCTCGACGATGACGGCACCGCCCATGGCTTCCATCGCCCGGCGCACCTCGGCGAGCCCAAGGCCCGTGCCCGCAGGCTTCGTGGTGTAGAACGGCTTGAAGATCTCCTGCCGCTTCTCGAGGGGGATGCCGGGGCCTTCGTCGAGCACGCGAATCAAGCCGCGCCGCGAGTCCGTCGCGACCGCGACGCGCACACGGCCGCGGCCGTCCAGCGCCTGCGCCGCGTTGAGCAGGAGGTTGGTCAGCGCCTGGAGCAGGGGGCCCTCCAGGGCCAGCACGACCACATCGTCGGGAGGCAGGTCGAGCTCCATCTCGATGTGCTGGAAGCGCGGGTCGAGCGTGAGCGTCGACACCGCTGACGCGATGACGGGCTCGACCTCGACCTCTTCCGTTGCGCCCGAGATCGGGCGCGCGAGGTTGAGCGTCTTCTCGAGCAGGCGCGAGAGCTGCTTGAGCCGGTCGTGCGCCATCTCCAGGATCTCGGCCCGGTCGATGGGGTCTTCCTCGTTCTCGAGGAGATCGAGCGCCCCCGCGAGGGACGCCACCGGGTTGCGGATCTCGTGAGCGAGCGTCGCGGCCATCTGCCCGAGCTCTGCCAGGGACTGGCGATTGCGCGCGGCGGGCGACTGCAGGGTGGGGGCCTGCAGGAAGCACACGACGCGGCGGCCGTGTGCATCCGTCCACCACGCGGCCGTGCTGGTGGTCCCGGCAACTTCGCCCGCTCGCAAGCCCTCGCTGTCTTCCTGCATCGTCTCGCGCAGGGCGCCGGCGATGGGCAGGTCACCCAGCGAGACCTCATGCGGCGCCTCCGGGAGGTCGAGGATCACCCGTGCTTCGGCGTTGGCCGCGAGCACCCGGTCGTGGACCACGTCGAGCAGGAGCCACGGATGAGGCGCACGCGAGAGGTCCGGCACGAAGCCGGCCTCGAGCGGCCGATTGTCTTCCGGGACGTCCGCGCTGCCCAGCACCCGCAGCAGCATCCGGACGTCCAGCGGCGCGCGCCACACGGCCACCCCGCCTTCCCGCAGTGCCCTGCGCAGCGACTCAGCAGGCGCGGGGTCGGACGAGCGGTCGGGGCTGCGGCGGAGTACGAGGATCGCCGTGCCCGGCGGCGTATCGCGGCTCCCTGCCTCGGACTGGATGCGCAGGGCGCAGCCCGTGGCGCCGTGGGCAAGGTGCGCGACCTCATGCCCGCGTGAGCGGAGCACATCGGTCAGCGCCCTGGCGAGCATCGGATCCGAGAGGCGGATGCAGATCTTCACGGGGCCAAGGCTACAACCTCGCGGAGTACGAGCCGCACCCCGGCGCCACCGGAAGGCGCCCGGAACAGCTCGATGCTGCCCTGGTGGAGCTCGGTCACGAGCTCGCAGAACGACAGCCCCAGGCCGCTTCCGATGGCGTAGATGTCCTTGAACTCGCGCACGGAGGCGTCCCAGCCCGGTCCTTCGTCGGTCACCTCGACGACGACGCAGTCCGCCTCGTCGCGCCGGACCGCGATCCGGATCCGCCCGCCCGGAGCGTGGCGGACCGCGTTCTGGGCCAGCTCCTCGACCGCCAGCTGGACCGCCTGATCGACGATCTGCGCCTCGAGGTCCTCGGGCTCGACGTCCAGGGAGAGCCGCGTGTTGGCATCCAGACTGACGTCGGCCAGCGCGTCGCGGCAGACCACGGCCAGTCGCACGCGCCCGGGCGCCATGCCGTTGACCTGGGCCTGCGCCTGCAGGCGTTGATCGTGCCGAGCCAGTCCACGCAGCACGTCCTTCAGCTTGGCGAGGTACTCGCGTCGCTCCGACGCGTCGGTGTCTGCCAGCTCGGCATAGCACAGGGCTGCGTCGACACGGTCGTAGAGCGTCTGGGCGAAGCGCCGCGCCGCGCGCTGCGCATAGACCATGCGGTCCTTCTGGCGCGCGGCGGAGCGCTCGCTGCGCCGGAAGGCGTTCAGCATGAGCGTGAGCTCCATGTCGAGCGCGCGGCCCACGATGCTCGCGATGTCGCGGGCCTCCTCGGGATCGCCATCCCACAGGTCCTCGACCGTGCGGCAGACCTCTTGCCGCATGCGGCTCATCGCCACGATCATCAGGTAGGTCGGCATGTTCATGCGCGCATGCGTGTCCCCGACGTTGGCTCGGGCGCGCTCGTAGTCTTCGTCCCACGGCAGCGAGAAGAGCTCGAGGAACCACGAGGTCAGGCTGCGCTTCAGGCGGATCACGCGCGCGTCGTCGTCCAGGATGCGCATCGCCGCCGGATCGGTGAGCAGTCGGGTGTAGAAGGTGTCGATCCAGCCGCCGACGTACGGCGTCAGCAGCTTGCCCACCCTGTGGACGACGGCTTGCTCTTCCGGTCCCAGGCCAAGGGCCCGGCGGATCGCTGCGACGCCGCCGAGCGCACCGGGGGTGTGGGCCCCCAACGGACCGTCGCTCGGCAGCGCTGCGCCAAACGGCGCGTTCCCGTCCTGCGGGCCGGCGCCCGCGTCCTCAGGCCCCGGCATGCCCGCCCTTGCTCAGGAGGCCCATCTTCTGCATCCGGTAGCGGACCTGGTCGCGCGTCATACCCAGCAGGCGTGCCGCCGCGGACTGGTTGCCCCCGGAGCGCTCCAGGGCACGACGGACCAGATCGTCGACCAGATTCTCGATCACGATGCCTTCGGGCGGCAGGGGGACGGTGCCCTCCGTGCTCGGGGCTTCGTCACCGAAGACCGACGAATCCAGTTCGTCGCCCTGCGCCAGGATGACGGCGCGCTCGATCGCGTTGCGCAGCTCGCGCACGTTGCCGGGCCACGTCCGCGCACTCAGCGTGCGCAAGGCTTCGTCTGCGAGGTGGACGGAGGCCCGTCCCCAGCCCGCGGCCAGCTCCGCGGCGAAGTGCTCCGCCATGATCGGGATGTCCTCGGGACGCTCGCGCAGCGGCGGGATGTTGATCGGGATCACGCGCAGGCGGTAGAGCAGGTCGGCGCGGAACTGGCCTTCCTTCACCATGGTCTCGAGGTTGCGGTGGGTCGCCGAGACGACGCGCACGTCGACCTCGATCTCCTTCAGACCGCCGACACGGCGGAACTTGCGCTCCTCGAGCACGCGCAGCAGCTTCGCCTGCAGGCCGGCCGGCATGTCGCCGATCTCGTCGAGGAAGAGCGTGCCGCCGTCGGCTGCTTCCAGCAGGCCCATCTTGCGCTTGCGTGCATCGGTGAAGGCGCCGGGCTCATGGCCGAACAGCTCGGACTCGAGCAGGTTGTTCGGGACGGCGCTGCACGTGATCGGAACGAACGTGCGGTCGGCGCGCGAGCTTTCCTCGTGGATGGCGCGCGCGACGAGGCCCTTGCCGGTGCCGCTCTCGCCCTGCAGCAGGATCGAGCGGGCCGGAGACATCGCGACCTGGCGGATGGTCTCACGGACGTCGTTGGCGGCGCGCGACACGCCGAGGAAGGCAGACGCGCCCTGCGCCGGCTGGCGGAGGCGCTTCAGGCGGCGGTTCTCGCGCCGCAAGCTGGCGGTCTCGAGCGCCTTCTTGACCTGCACCTCGAGCTCGTCGGCGTCGACCGGCTTCTTGAGGTAGGTGAACGCCCCGCGGCTCATGGCCTCGACGGCGTGCTCGACGGAGCCGTGGGCCGTGAGCATCAGGCAGGGCGTGCCCTGTTGACGCTGCTCGACCTTCTCCATGACCTCGAAGCCCGTGCCGTCCGGTAGGCGGAAATCCACGAGTACCGCGTCGAAATCTTCCGCAT
>JAHEIK010000311.1 GCA_024639415.1 Planctomycetota bacterium | reverse complement strand
GGCGTCCGAGACGCTCGAGGACTTCGACCTGTACGCCGTCCCGCCGCTGGTCGAGTTGCTGCAGAGCACGCAAGGCGAGGAGCAAGATGCCGTGCTGGGCTGGTTGCGTGCGAGCGCCTTCCAGTACCCGCCGGATCGCAAGCAGGGCCAGCAGCGCACGGACGAGGAAGTGGAGCGCGATCGCCGCATCAGCGCCGAGAACAGGCGCCTGGACAGCGACGAGTTGGCATGGTCGCCGGGCGCGGGCGCCGAGGAACGCCGACGGGTCGTAGCCAACTGGAAGGCGTGGTGGGAGGAGCGGCGCGGGAGCGAGCGCTGGAGCTACCTCGACGACGGCTGGACCTCATTCAAGCTGCGAGTGCTCGACACCCAGTTCGGCAAGTACTGGCGCAACCTGCTCTCGCTGGACCTGGGGAATAGCTTCAAGAGCAACGAACCCGTGACCGCCATCATCTTCGGCAAGCTCAAGTACAGCCTGTCGCTCGCCGTGCCGTCCTTCATCATCGCGTGGATCCTCGCGGTCCTGCTCGGCGTGATGGGGGCGGCGAACCACAACAAGCCGCTCGATCAGGGCTCGGCCGTCGTGCTCTTCATGCTCTACAGCATCCCGAGCTTCCTCATGGCGACGGTCCTGCAGAAGGCGCTCTCGGTGGACCTCGGCTGGTTTCCGGTCGCGCGTTGGGAGAGCGTGGACGCCCACAAGCTCACCACGTGGCAGCAGTTCCTCGATGTCCTGAGGCACTTGGCGCTGCCGCTGTTCTGCTACACGTACGGCAGCCTCGCGTTCATCTCGCGTCAGGCGCGCTCGGGCATGCTCGAGGTGATGCAGAGTGACTTCGTGCGGACGGCGTACGCCAAGGGCTGCTCGCGCCGCCGCGTGATCTGGGTGCACGCCGTGCGCAACGGCATGATGCCGCTGATCACCCTGCTCGGCACCGCGCTGCCGATCCTGCTCGCAGGTAGCGTGGTCATCGAGTCCGTCTTCGGTATTCCCGGCTTCGGCAAGGCCATGCTCGATGCCATCATCGGCAAGGACTACAACCTCGTCATGGGCGTGGCGCTGCTTTCCTCTGCCCTCACGCTCATCGGACTCCTGATCGCGGACATCCTGTACGCCATGGTCGATCCGCGGGTGAGCTACTGATGAGCGCCGCAGCCGATCCCCTCTCCACGGCCCGCCAGGGTGAGACCCAGTGGGCCATCGCGGCGCGGCAGTTCCGCAAGCGGCACACGGCGGTCTGGGGGCTGTGGGGTGTACGCGCCCTCTTCTACCTGGCCGTCTTCGCGCCCGTCTTCTGCGCCGGCCTGCCGCTGCTGTGGCAGGAGCCGGGCGGTGCGCTCGAGTCACCGTGGTTGGCGAAGATGTTCGACCGGCTCTACTGGGCCAACGGCGTCGACCGATTCTTCAACCTGCTCATGTTCACCACCGTGGCGTGGTGGCTCGTCAAGCTCGTCGTCCGCGTGGCGAAGTCGGATGTCGAGGCGCGCGCGCGCGTGCGCAAGCGTGCCTTCTACTGGTACTGCGGCGTCCTGGTCGTGCTGGCCGTCGCGCAGGGCTTCAAGGCCCCGCTGCTCTACTCCAGCACGGACTACGTGGACTACCACGACCGCATCGCCCGCTACGACGGCGAGGCCGCTGCGCTGAGTCGGGGGCTCGCGGACCTGGCGCCGGGAAGCAAGGAACGGGACGCGGCGGAGGCGCGCCTGGCGGAGCTCGAGGACCGCAGCGTCCTGTTCACCTTCATCCCCTTCAGTCACCGGGAGAAGAGCCCGCTCGGCACCGTGGACCGCTTCCGTGGTCCGCTGGAGCGCTCGGAGCGCGGACCGCACGTGCTCGGCACGCTGGAGGTCGGCGAAGACGTGCTGGCCCAGTTGGTCTACGGCACGCGCATTTCGCTCACGGTGGGCATCCTCGCCGTGGCGATCTATGTGACGATCGGCCTGATCATCGGCGGCATTGCGGGCTTCTTCGGTGGCTGGCCCGATCTGCTCATCATGCGGGTCATCGAGATCATCCTCTCGGTGCCGGGGCTGTTCCTGATCCTGACGATCATCGCGTTGTTCGACAACCGCTCCATCTTCATGATCATGATCGCGATCGGGATCGTCGGCTGGACGGGTATTGCGCGCCTCGTGCGCGGTGAGTTCATCCGCGAGCGCGGCAAGGACTACGTCATCGCTGCCCGCAGCATGGGGCTCTCCGCGCCGCGCATCCTGTTCCGGCACGTGATGCCGAACGCCGTCGCTCCGGTGATCGTCTCGGCGACCTTCGGCGTAGCGTCGGCGATCATCGTGGAGTCGACGCTCTCGTTCCTGGGCCTCGGGGACACCAACGTGCCGTCCTGGGGGCAGCTGCTTAACACCGGATTCGTGCAGAAGGAATGGCACCTGATCATCGTGCCGGGTGTGGCGATCTTCATCACGGTGACCCTGCTCAACCTCGTCGGCGACGGTCTGCGCGACGCGCTGGATCCGAAGCTCCGGCGCTAGGCAGGGCCCTGGACGAGCGGCCGGACCGGGCGGCGAATCCCCCTGAAAGGGGTCTGACCCACTTCACCGGCGTTCGCCGGGTGGGCGCACCGCGAATCCCACTGAAAGGGGTCTGACCCACTTCACCGGCGTTCGCCGGGTGGGCGCACCGCGAATCCCACTGAAAGGGGTCTGACCCACTTCACCGGCATTGACCCGGTGGGCGAGCCGCGAAACCCGGTGAAACGGGTCTGACCCAGTTGATCGGTGGGCGAGCCGCGAAACCCGGTGAAACGGGTCTGACCCAGTTGAGCGGTGTTCGGGGGCAGGCGCTGCTCGGACCCTCAGGACCGGCCTGCAAGCTGCGCCTGCCTGCAACCGATCCACCATCATGGAGGTGCGCCCCGTGAGCGAGCAGCAGGAACGCCAGAAAGAGGAGGTGGCGCGTCCCGCCGGACTCGTCTCGCTGGCGACCCTCTGCTCTCGCGTAACCGGGCTGGTACGCGAGGCCGTCTTTGCGGCGCTCTTCGCCACCGGCGGCATCGCGGACGCCTTCAAGTTCGCCTTCCTGATCCCGAACCTGCTGCGTGAGTTCTTCGCCGAGGGCGCCCTGAGCTCGGCCTTCGTGCCGACGCTCGCGAAGGTGCGCGCCAAGGAGGGGGAGCAGCGCGCCTTCCAGCTGGCCGCTCGCGTGATGGGCACGCTCGCCGCCGCCACCGGTTTGATCGTCCTGCTCGGCATCCTCCTGGCGCCGGCGATCGTCTCCCTCGTGGCGCTGGACGCGCCGAGCCACCTCCGTCCGCTCACCGTGCGGCTGACGCGGATCATGTTCCCGTTCCTCACGCTGGTGGCCCTCGCGGCTGTCGCGATGGGCGTGCTGAACACGCACCGGCGCTACTTCCTTCCGGCGGTGGCTCCGATGTTCTTCAACGTCACGGCGGTGGTGGGGGGGCTCGCCCTGCTGATCGCCGGGGCCGAGCCGTACACGGCGGTCACAGTGTGGGCAGCCCTGGTCGTCGTCGGCGGCGCGATGCAGTTCCTCGTGCAGGTGCCGGCCCTGCGCAAGGTGGGCCTGCGCGGCAGCCTCAAGCCTGACCTCCGTCTCCGGGATCCGGCCCTGCGCCAGATCGTGCGCCGCATGGGGCCGGTCGTCTTCTCCCTGGCTGCCACCAACATCATGCTGGTGATCACGATGGCGCTGGCCTCGCGCGAAGAGGGCTGGGCGTCCGGACTCAACTACGCCTTCCGCCTGGTCCACCTGCCGATCGGTCTTGTCGGCGTGGCCTTGGGGACAGTCGTGCTGGCCGCCGGCTCCAGGCACTCGGCGGCCTCGGACGGTGCAGGCCTCGACGACGTCGTGCGCCGCGGCCTGCGGCTCAACTGGTTCCTGGCGTTGCCGGCCGCCGCGGGTCTGTTCGTGCTGGCCGAGCCTCTCGTGCGCTTGATCTACGAACGTGGCGCCTTCGGGCCGGGTAGCACCGAGACCGTGGCCGAGGCGCTGCGCTGGTATGCGGCGGGCATCGTCTTCTACGCGGGCGTGAAAGCAGCCGCGCCGCACTACCTCGCGCGCGGCGACACGCGCACCCCGATGCTGTGCTCGCTGCTCGGCATCGTGGCCAACCTGGTGGTCGCCTTCGGCCTGCTGGAGTCGTTGGGCTTCCGGGCGCTGGCGTTCGCCGTGGCGGCAGGGGCCGCCACGAACTACCTGACCCTGCGCTTCCTGGCGCGGCGGCGCTTCGGCGTGGCATCGTCCCCCGGTTGGCCCTTCCTCGCCCGCTGCCTTGGAGCGACCGCCGCCATGGCCGCCGCGGGCTGGGCGTGCGAGCACTTCCTCCTGGGCCGTGACGGCGTCGTGTCAGGAGCCTGGCTCCAGGGCCTGCTGACCCTCGCGGTCGTCGCCGTCCTCGGTGCGCTCTATTTCCTTGCTGCGGCGGCACTTGGGCTCGAAGAGGGCGCGTGGGTACGGCGCCGCTTCCTGACTCGACGACGGGCGTGACCGCCAGCCCCTGCCGCTATCCTGAGCCCCGGGAGTACCGGTGCCGGGGGCGGCGCCGCGGAGGGTTCATGCGACGACCGAGGCGCCCGTACGGACGGTGGGGGCTATGCCTACCGGCCCTGGCGCTGGTCGTGCTGCTGCCCGCCGTGCCCGCCCGCGCGGGCCAGGACAGCCACCTGCCGCCGCCCCAGATCATCGTGCGCAAGGGCCGGCGCAGGCCGCCCACGCCGCCGCCCGTGCAGCAACCTGCGCCGCGCCCCGTGCCGTCCGCTCCCAAGCGTCTCGTTCCGCCTGCGCCGAGCCCCGCGGCGCCGATGCGGCCGCAGGCCGCACCGATCGACCCCGTGCCGTTCCTGCCGCCGTCGCGTCCGGAGGGGGAGCCCGAAGTGCGGCCCGGTGACGTGACCCTCAAGGTGGCCCGGCCCGGCGGCCTGTTGCGGCTCCTGCCGGACGGTCCCGAGGACTCCCAGCGGGGTGTGCTCGTCATGTTGGGCAACCCGCGCCTGCACCGGCCGGCCCACACCAAGGACGGCAAGCCCGTCGACCCGCTGACGATCAAGGCGAACAAGCTCGTCGCGTGGGTCGACTTGCGCGGCTTCCCGGAAGCCGAGGTGTTCTCGGGCT
>JAHEIK010000031.1 GCA_024639415.1 Planctomycetota bacterium | reverse complement strand
GTCCGTGTCGACCGCGGGCCGAGCGGCCGCGGCGGGCAGGACCGCGTAGAAGCTGCTGCCCTCGTTCACATGGCTCTCTACGCCGACGGTGCCGCCGTGCGCCTCGATGACGGCCCGCACGATGTTCAGGCCGAGCCCCGTGCCCTTCACCTTCTTCGTGGCGCCGTCCTTGCGGCGCACGCGATAGAACTCACCGAAGAGGCTGGCCTGGTCTTCCGCCGCGATGCCGATGCCCTGGTCCCGGACTTCGATCCGTACCCACGGAGGCGCGGACGATGCGCGTACCACGATGCTGCCACCGGCCGGTGTGTACTTCACCGCATTCGTGATGTAGTTCGCGATCGCCTCGTGCAGGAGGAGCTGGATCCCGCGTACCGGCGGCAGGCCGGGCGGGACGTCGAGCTGGATAGTGTTGAGGCCCTGGCGAGC
The DNA here is from genome assembly GCA_024639415.1 of Planctomycetota bacterium. Taxonomy (GTDB): domain Bacteria; phylum Planctomycetota; class PLA2; order PLA2; family JAEUHO01; genus JAHEIK01. Next base: position 15,989 of record JAHEIK010000031.1, on the reverse strand, counting down.
GAGGTCCTCGTGCTCTTCGACGAGTTCCTGCAGCAAGACCCGGATGTCGATGTCGGTCGCCTGGGCCTCGATGCGTCCCGACTCGACCGTGGAGAGCACCTGCAGGTCGCGCATGAACTCCTTGACCCCGCCCAGGCGCTCGAGGCTGCGGTCGATCCACTCCTCCTGCTTCTCGCTGACGGGCCCCCCCAGGCCCGCCTTCATGTTGCTGAGGAACATGGTCACGACGCCGACCGGGGACTGCAGGTTGTGGAGCGCGATGCGCAGGAAGTCCTTGCGCATCCTGGACACACGCTCCAGCTCCGCATTTGTCGCGCGCAGGCGTCGCTCGGCTCCCCGGGCCGTGCGTACGAAGCCCAGCAGCAGCACCAGGGTCAGGCTGAAGAGCACGAAGTAGACGACGAGCACGGTCAGCGCGTAGCGGGCGTCGAGCGGTCCCGTGCCGGCCGAGGCTCCAGCGGGTGAGCGGGGCACGATGAGGCCCGCCCACTCCCCGATCACGAACGCCGCCAGCAGGCCGTAGGCCAGCCAGTGGAAGGTCAGCGCGGCCCGGCGCGAGAGCAGGAGGCAGCTCAGGATCGTGTGCACCAGGTAGAACGGCAGGAACGGGCAGCGCGTGCCACCGACGAACCACAGGGCGATCGTCAGGACCAGGTAGTCGAGGCTGATGGTGGCGTAGAGGATGTGCAGCAGCCGCCGCTGTTCCTCCGGGCCGCGCTCTGGATCGACGTACGCGCGCGCCAGGATCCACGTGGCGGCCTTGTAGAGCGCCACGACGACCCCGAGCAGCACGAGCGCCGTCGTATGGAGTTCCTCGATGCCCACGATATGGCGGGCGACAAGCGCACCGACGATGATGGCGAGCGCGACGAGGAAGCCCATCCACGCTTGAAGCACCACGCGGCGGCCCAGATGACGCACATGTGTGAGCGGAAGCTCCACGGCCTCGCCGCGGTCCCCAGCCTCCCGGCCGCCCGGCGTGTGCGCCATGTCGCGATTATAGCCGCCGCATCCACAAGCTCTTCTTTGGCCCGAGGCCGACCGGTACAGTGCTGATCGCAGCGAGGATCGAGCATGCACGAGTACGCGCTGGCGGAGGCGGTGGTACGAGCGGCGCTGCGCGCCGCCGAGACCGAGGGCCTCGATACCGTCACCTCGGTCGACGTGCGCGTCGGGGAGCTGCAGCAGATCAAGCAGGACCTCTTCGCCTTCGCACTCGACCAGGTGCGCCCCGCAGACGAGCCGCGGCTGGCCGCTACGCGCTTCGACGTGCTCGTGGAGCCGGCCGAGTTGCGCTGCCGCATCTGCACGCACACCTTCTCCATGACCGAGGCGCAGGGCGCCAGCTCGGCGGACGACCTCGAGGCGGTCCACTTCGTGCCCGAGCTCGCGCACGCCTTCTTCGCCTGCCCCGGCTGTGGCAGTCCTGATTTCGAGGTGTCCTCCGGCCGGGGGGTCACCATTGCATCCATCGAGGGCGAACAGAGGGTCGATGCGTAGCCATCGCCGGAACCTGCTTCCTGGGGTACCTGCGGGGTACGTAGCGGCTTGCAGCACCACGCCGTCGAGTCGAGGACCAGCGAGTCATGGGTGAGCAACCGTACGATGTGATGATTCTCTCTGGGGGCTTCGATCCGCTCCACGTCGGCCACATACGCCTGATCCAGGCGGCGCGCGCCCAGGCCGCGCTCGTCGTCGTCGGGCTCAACTCCGACGCGTGGGTCGCCCAGAACCAGGGAGGCCCCACGATGCCTCTCGCCGATCGCTGTGAGTTGCTCGCCGCCGTTCGCGGCGTCACGAGCGCGGTGCGCTTCGACGACAGCGACGGCACGGCCGGCGACCTCATCCGGCGTGTGCGGACCATGGCCGGTCCGGACTCCAAGATCGCGTTTGGCAATGGCGGCGCCCGCACGGAGGAGAGCGTGCCCGAGGTCGACGTCTGCCGCGAGCTGGGGGTCGACCTCGTCTGGAACGTCGGGGGCGCCGAGGACGTGTACCCGCGGCGCCCGCTGTCGCACTTCTAGGTAGTGACGCGGCCCGCGGGCGGCCGGCGCGTTCGGGGGTAGGCTGCCGGAACACCGTCACCCGACTTGGAGGGGCACGACATGGACTGGACCGTCTACCTGAGTGGCGAGATCCACAGCGACTGGCGCGAGCAGATCCAGACGGGCATCGCAGCCCTCGGGCTGCCCGTGACCCTGCTGGCTCCCGTGACCGACCACGAGGCAAGTGACGAGTGCGGTGTGCGCATCTTCGGGGCCGAGGAGAGCAGCTTCTGGAAGGACACCAAGGGAGCCGGCCTCAATGCCGTGCGCACGCGGACGCTCATCGCGCGCGCCGATGTCGTCGTCGTCCGCTTCGGCGAGAAGTTCCGGCAGTGGAACGCCGCCTTCGACGCCGGCTACGCCTCGGCCTTGGGCAAGAGCCTCATCACGCTGCACCCCGACAGCCTGGACCACGCCCTCAAGGAGGTGGACCGTGCCGCCTTGGCCGTGGCGCGCGAACCATCCCAGGTCGTGGAGGCGTTGCGCTACGCCATCCAGTAGGCGCTCGAGGATGGCGCGGGGCAGCGTCGTCGTCGGCCTCGCGTGGGAAGAGTAGGCGCTCGAGGATGGCGCGGGGCAGCGTCGTCGTCGGCCTCGCGTGGGAAGACCACGCCACGGCCTAGCCTCCTTGGCCCGCATCCATCCTCGACCGCCTACCCGGCGTCCCTTGGACGCGGTTGGGCCTTGGGAGGAGCGTAGGGGCCTTGGGAGGAGCCCTGCGCTTGGCGCAGGGCGACGAGTCTTGGCCCGGCCCGCACGGGAGGGCGGTTGCGCCTCGGCGGTCCTACGGGTCGGGCCAGGACTCGGCCTGCGGCTCGCTACGCTCGCTCAGGCCTCCCATGGCCCCTACAGGCTCTCGGAGTGCGCGCCGCACCGCGCCACCCTCGAGCGTCCAGGTGAATTGAAAGCGGCGAGCGTCCGAAGACGCTCGCCGCTTGATGTGTGGATGGAAGAGGAGGTCGCTCAGGCGGCCTTCTTCGCGCCCTTCAGCTCGAAGGTGAGGAGTTCCTTCTCCTTGGCTTCGGCTTCCTTCTGACGCTCTTCGAGCTCGGCGAGCTCCTTGTCGATCTTCTTCACCTCGCCCTTGGACAGGTCGGAGCCACCGCGCTCCTTCTTCTCCGTCAGGACCTTGCGGGCGTTGTTGATCTTGTCGTACTCGAGGATGAGCTTGAGCGTCGCCTTGACGTTCTTGTCGAACTTCGTCTTGTAGGCCTTCGACGCGAAGCTCTTCATCATGCTGTACGTGGCCTTGGTCTTCATCTTGTTGCCGGCGATGACCTTGACCTTGCTGTAGTCGCGCGACACGAACAGGAAGTAGCGGTCTTCCTTGCTGCGACCGCTCAGGAGCGGGTCGTCCTGCACGTCGCTGGGCGACATCTTGATGCACTTGAAGGCGCGCATCCCGACGAGGATCTTGTTGTCGTCGAGGATGACCTTCTCGATCTTGTCGAAGGCGCCGTCTTCGCTGCCGTCCGTGACGTAGATGAACATCGGCTTCTCAGCCATGGGCTTCTCGGAAGCCTCGTCCTTTTCGCCGGCCTTCTCGCCGGTGACCGTCGCGCCGTCGTTCGGCGAGATGCGGGTCTGGGTACCCCACTGGGGCTGCGCGAGGACACGCCTCGTGCTAGGGGAGGCGCCTCAGCAGGCGCCGGCGACGGCTACTTGGCCGCCGAACGTAAGGATTAGCCCCAGGATCAGGCCGAAAAGGATCGTATTGCGCATCGTGTCTGCCTCTCGATTCCGGCCCGGTCGCCTCCCCGTGTGCACACAGTGGAGACTCTCGCGGCGCAAAGCTGAGAAAATGGAGTGTTGGGGTTCCCCGCGCGAAGCGGGGACTAGCGCCCACCGGGAGTCTAGGGCTGCCGTGGACACCACGCCAGCACCCCCCGGTGCGTTGCTACCAATACGACGACGATCGTCCCGTCCAGGTTCCCGATGGAGTGCCATCTGGAAGGGCGTTGGTCACGATCCCTCTTGACGACATAACTCTATTCGGACAAGTGGTTTACAGTAATGCCGGGGCGTAGGTCGAGGCCAACAGGATCTGAAACAGCACGAAGATTGCCGCCGCACGCACGAAGGCACCAAAATCCGTCGGGAGCTTCTCCTTGTGCAGGGTTGTCACGGCCACCAGCGTGCCGCCTTCGTCCGTGACGTGCGCCGCCCAGGGGACGAGGCGGTGGTCGCCCGTGATGTGGTCGGTCAGCGCAATCACCTTCTTCGTGCCGGCCGGACTATCTGAGGGCGGGTAGCCAGTTGAAGAGCGGCCAGTGTCCGATGGTGTCGTGCACGCGCCCGAGGAAGGTCGGCGCCTGTGGCATCGTCTTGGCGAAGGACCACGTCGAGCCGTCCGCGAGGATCTGCTGCGCACGGAAGCTACCCGTGTTCGCGCTCGCCGGCGCCTGCGCAGCCTCGATCACGGCGACCCACTGCGTGCCGCGCCTCTCGGCCTTGGCCCGTGCGATCCAGGTCCACGCCTCCGCGTCGTCCAGGTCCGCCCGTCCGGTCGTGGAGACGGCGAGGCGTACTTCGCGCAGGGGGATCTTGTTGTTCGTGCTGTAGCGCAGGGAGAGCGGGAAGGTGCCTGCACTGCGATTCAGCGGCTGCCGGACGAGGATCGTCTCGATCCTCGGATCGTTTCCGTCCGGTCCGAAGCCCACACCCGATGTGCAGACGTAGCCGTCGTAGCCGAAGAACCGGCTCACCGGCGTCTCGGGCACGCGCAGGTCGAACGGCGCGTCCGTCGGCCCGTCGGGCCTGACGAACATCACGATGCCGGCGCCCGCGAGCCACGCGAGCACGACGAGCAGCAGCAGGATGCGGATGAGCAGGCGTCTCACGTGCGCCCACCCTACCGGCGCCCGCGGGTGCGCGCTGCTAGGGTGGCGCTCGAAAGGGGGCGCCCATGCGCACCGCCCTGCCCTGGATCCTTCTCGCGCTCGTCGCGGGTGGCTGGATCGCTACGACCCTGATCGTGGAGAGCAATTCTGCGGTCGGAAGCGCGGCCGAGGACGACACGGCAACGCAGGCGGAGTTGCAGCAGACCATCTCCGCACTGCGAGCCGAGGTGAAGACGCTGCGCAAGGCGCAGCCGAGCGAGGGGCCGGAGCTGGCTACGTCCGGCAAGCGTCCGGCAGTGCCTCCCGCAGGCGCGCAGAAGCCGGTCGAGACGCCCGAGGCGCGTGCAAAGCGCGAGGCACTGGCTGAGCGTCGCAAGCGCATGTGGGCACAGCGCAAGGCGTGGGGCGATGCCGTGCGCTCGCTGAAGGACAAGGCGGCGCGCGAGCAGGCGCTGGGGGAGATGCGCGCAGCCTTCGACGGAGCGGACGAAGAGCGCAGGCTCGCGGCCCTGCTGATGGCGCGCTGGCTGGGCAACGTGACGTACGACCGCGCGGACTGGCGCGGCGCCATCCTCCCGCACGCGAAGAGCGCCGACCCCGAGGTGCGCCTGGCCGCACTGACGGCCCTGGCCTACGTGCAGCCCGAGGCATCCGACATCGGTCTGTGGAAGGAGGCCGTCGCAGGAGCGGGCCGCAGCAACGGCGAGGAGATCGCCCAGGCGATCGTGCGCACCGCAGGAGGCGTGCTCGAGGGCGAGGCGGCCGAGGCCGTCCTGCATCTCCTGCGCGACGGGACCCGCATCAAGCGGGCCATGGTCATCCGCGGTCTACAGAGCGTGAAGACCTGGGACCCCGCCGTCGAGGCGCGCCTGCTGGAGGTGGTGCGCACATCGCGGGGAGGCGATTCCGTGGAGCACTACTACTTCCACTTCATCGCCGCGCGCCTGGACCCGAAGTCGGATGCCGTGCTCGACCTCATCTTGGAGAAGATCGAGACCGGCAGGGGCGGACTGCAGACCATCGTCCGCGGCTTCCGTACCGGCCTCGACGACCGCCAGAAGGAGCGCGCGGCGGACGCCCTCATCGACTGCGCGGAGAACGCGCCGGACGCCTACACCGTGCGCCTCCTCGCCGAGGCGCTGGGTCGCGTCGCTGGAGCGCGGCACATCGCGCGCATGGAAGCCCTCATCGCAGGGGAGGACGTGGACAAGTACGCGCGGATGGCCGTGGAGGACGCGATCCGGCAGGCCCGCCGGCGCTCTTGAGGGCTGCGCACGCTCACCCCGTCTGCTGGGGACGGAACCCCACGCCGGGCACCCTGGGCGCCACGAACTCGCGGCCGCAAGTGGCACGGTGCTTGCCCTGAGATTGGCACCTCCGCGCCAGGAGATTGTCATGACTACGCAGTGTGTTCCCTTCGGAATCGTGGATCGCAAGCGCGGCTACAGCGTCGACTTCGCACGCATCACGGGCCCGGCGACCATCCACCTCAACCCCGCGGATGCGAAGCGCGTGAAGCGTGTCACCGTGCGTGAGAAGAACAGCCACGGCCCCGGCTGGATCGAGGTGTTCGACGAGCGGCAGGCTGAGCGTCCGATTCCCGCGAACATCGACGTCGAGTTCATGGGTACGCCCCTCATGCTCGAGCTCGAGTGGGACGGCTTCCTCCCGAGCGGCCGCGGCCGGATCGAGTGGGAGGCGAGCGTCTGACGCATGGCGCAAGGTGCTGCCCGCCCTATCCCCTCCGATCCCGTAGCCGTCACCGTAACCGTGACCGTAACCTTCACCGGCGTGACCGTGCCCGCGTCCCCTGGCCCCGGTACGGGAATGCGCACTGACGTGGGTGAGACGGCGCCTCGCCGGAGGTGACGGTTCGGGCAACCACTCCCCCTGCGCCAAGCGCAGGGTTCGGGATGCCCCTACGGGATGCCCCTGCCGCACTCCGCCTGTAGGGGCATCGCGAGGGGCGCCGTAGGCGGCGCGAGTCGTTGCCCGACCCGTGCGAATCCGTGACGGAGACGACGTGGGGGAGACGGAGTGAGGGAGGGCGGGTGAGGGAGTGAACGCGCTACGACGCTCGCCGCACCAGGCGCCGGCAGACCGCCGACACGAGATCCCCGCCCAGCACCAGCAGCACGCCGAGCAGGATGAAGAACACCATCTCGTCGTACTTGAAGGCCACCTGCGCCTCGTCGATCAACCAGCCCAAGGACGCGAGGCCGAGGATGCCCAGCACCGTCGCCTCGCGAACGCATGTCTCCCAGCGGTAGAAGAAGTACAGCAGGAAGCGCGGCAGGATCGCCGGCCAGATGCCAACGGCCGCAATGCGTGTGCGACTTGCTCCGAGGCCCCGCAGCGCGACGAGAGGCTTGACGTCGACGTTCTCTACCGTCTCCGCGTTCAGCCGCCCGAGGATGCCCGTGTTGTGGATGGCCAGGGCCAGTACGGCCGGCCACGCGGGCGAGCCGACCATGCTCATGATCAGGTACGCGAGGATGTACTCCGGCATCGAGCGCAGCAGGATGAGCACGAGGCGCGTGATGCCCACCACGCCGCGCCACAGCCAGCGCCGCGTTCGCGACGGTGGCGCGGCGGACGGTGCGAACGGCTCGGGGGCGGCAACGTTGCGGGCCGCGAACCAGCAGAAGACGAGGCTCGCCAGCGCTGCGATCACGATGGCAAGTACCGAGATCGCGAGCGTGCCGATGGCGGACTCGAGTCCTCCAGGCGAGCCCTCCTTGCTGACGCCGCTCTCGAGGCGCTCGCCGGCCCACGTGGCGGCAACGCTCCAATCCCACGGTTCGTCGTGCAGCGGGTACGGGCGGACCTCGCCGGCGAAGCGCTCGAAGTTCGCTCCGCGCCGACTCGAGAACGTGTCCGCAGGATCGAAGTCGCCGAAGAACCAGCTGGCGGCCATCAGCAGCACGAAGAAGCCCATGCTGAAGCGCAGGAAGCGGCTGCGCGGACGCCGCGCATGCAGCGCGCGCACATGGGCCTCGGTCTGGTGAGCCGTCACACTCATGCGACGAACCTCTTGCGCAGCTGTCCGCTCCACCAATCGAAGAGCACGATGACCGCCATCAACACGTAGAGGTGCGTCCACACCTCGCCGTAGTTGGTGCCGTCGAACGCCTGCTCGATCTCGCGACCGATGGTCTCGTAGCCGAAGAAGCCGAGGACGGCAGACGAGCGCAACGCGCACTCGAAGCGGTAGAAGGCGTAGGCCATCATGTCCGGCAGCGCGCGCGGCACGAGTCCGAAGAAGAACACCTGGATGCCCGACGCCCCCGCGCCACGCAGTGCGAGCGCAGGACCCCGCGGCGCCTCGTCGATCATCTCGGAGAAGATCTTCGCGAGCGTGCCGCCGTAGGGAATCGCGATCGCGAAGACCGCCGACAGCGGCGTCAGGCCGAAGGCGGCGAGGAACAGGACGGCCCACAGCACCTCGTGCACCGAGCGCATGAAGCCGATCAGGACGCGCGTGAACCCGTAGATCGCCGGGGCGAGCGTGCGTCCCAGCAGCGTGCGTCCGCCGACGGGATCGCCGGCCCACCAGGCGGTCGAGGCGAAGAAGCCGAGGAACAGTCCGAGGAGCAGCGAGAGGCTCATGGCGGCCGCGGCGTAGACGATCGTCGTCTTCAGCGCCGCGAGCGATGCAACCAGGAGCGGTGGCGTGCCCTCGGGGACGAAGTCGGCCTCCGAGGTCAGCGCCGGCGAGAACGCGCGGCCGAAGAAGCGACCGGCGATGTCAAGGCCTCCCTCGTTGGGGACGAGGTCGCCGAAGCTGAGGTCCAGGTAGGCGAAGGCCCAGCCCCCGGCCACCAAGAGAGCCAGCAGCACCGCGCCGCGTGTCCGCAGCGGGAAGGGCCGCGCCGGACTCGCGCTAGGCTCCATCCGCCAGCATCTCCGCCGCCTCGAGGTCGTACAGCGCGTGGAACTCGTCGTCGCCGACCTCTTCGCGCGAGCGATCGAAGACGATGCGTCCCTGCCGCAGGCCCACGAGGCGCGGGAAGCAGGCGCGGGCCAGTTCGAGGTTGTGGATGCTCATGACGAGGGTGAGCCCTTCTTCCCGCGAGACGCGGGTGAGCAGTTCGACCGTGTCGCGTGCTCGCGCCGGATCCACGCTCGAGACGGGCTCGTCCGCGAGCAGGGCCACAGGCTGCTGGAACAGGGCCCGGGCAAGCGCGACGCGCTGCTGCTGTCCACCCGACAGGCTGTCCGTCCGCTCGTAGAGCTTCTCGGGGATGCCCACGCGCTCGAGGATCTCGTAGGCGCGCGCCGCATCCGCGCGACGCGGGAAGAGCATGGAGCGCGCTGAGACGAGGAGGCCCTGGCGCCCGAGGCGACCGGCCAGCACGTTCTGGATGACGCGCAGATTGGGAATGAGACTGAGATCCTGGTGCACGAAGCCGATGGACGCGCGCACGCGCTTGAGGCCCGCACGGGAGAGCTCCGCGAGGACGTCGCCGTTCACGTGCACCGAGCCCGCGCTCGGGCGGACCATGCCGTTGAGCAATCGCAGCAGCGTGCTCTTGCCTGCGCCCGACGGTCCCACGAGGGCGACCGCGTCACCGGGCGCAATGGCAAGGTCGATGTCCTGCAGGGCAGCCAGCTCCCCGAAGCGTACGGTGACGCCCTCGAGTCGGAAGCCGCTGGCGGTGCCTGGCATGATCATCGTGGAGCGTCTCTAGCGGAGCAGGTTCAGCTTCTTGGCAAGGTCGAGAAGCGCCGCGAAGTCCTCGTTCTTGGCCGGGATCATGCCGCTGCGCTGGAAGCCGCCGAGGAGTTCGTCACCCTTCATGGCGAGCAGCGCCTTCTGCAGCTTGTCCGTGAAGCCCGCGCCGTACGTCTCTTCGAGCCTGGGGTGCGCGGTGAAGTTGTAGTCGGCGTAGTACGGCGTCTTCCAGATGATCTTGCACACGCTCGGATCCGTGTCGCCTTCCTTGACGCGGCGGTCGTACGTCGTGTAGCTGACCGCGCCGACCTGCACCGCGCCGCTCTCGACCTGCTCACACGTCTTGTCGTGGCTGCCGGAGAACGCGGGCTCGGCACCCAGGAACTCCGCGGGCGCCTTGCCCGTGTTCGTGCGGATGAAGTGCTCGGGCATCATGCGACCCGACGTCGACGACTTGCTGCCGAAGGTGAACGACTTGCCGGCGATCCCCATGGGGAAGTCGTCGCTCGTCTCGAGGCCGGAGTCCTTGTGCGCAATGAAGTAGGACTGGTACTTGGGGTCTTCGACGCCCTGCGCGATCGCGCGCGCACCCTTGACGAGCTCGCGGGCCTGCACGCCGGTGAGTCCACCGAACCAGGCCAGCAGCACGTCGCCGTTGCGGAACATCTCGACCGAGGCGGAGTACTTCGTCGCGTGGACGTACTCGACCGGCACGCCGAGCGTCTCCGACAGGTAGGCCGCCACGGGCTGGAACTTCTCCCGCATCCGCGTCGGGTCTTCGCCCGGAATCGCCGTGAACTTCAGGGTCGGCTTTGCGTCGGGGCCGTCGGCTGCGGGCTTGTCGCCACCGCAGGCGGCGAGCAGCGGAAACAGCAGGGCTAGGGCGAGGGTCACGAGGAATGCGCGCATGGGAAAAACAACTCCGTAGAGGCTTGATCGATCGGTTTAGCCAATGTAGACCATTGGCGAACAGAATCCCGTATACGGGCTCCCCAGGGTGGGGGGCAAGGAAAGAGCGCACATCCGGCAGTCCCGGTCCGCGCGGAGATCGCCATGGCCCACACCGATCCCCTCTCGATCCGCCAGCTCGAAGTGTTCGTGACGCTCGTGGATCAAGGCTCGTTCACGCAGGCTGCACGCCACATGGGCCTGAGCCAGTCGACGGTGAGCGGCCACATCGCCGACCTCGAGAAGCGCCTTGGCGTGCGGCTCGTGGGTCGCGAGCGCTCGGGTGTCACGCCGACCGGCGCCGGCGAGATCCTGCTGCGGCCGGCGCGGGATGCGCTGCGCGCGGAGCGCAACGCGCGCATGGCGGCGGCCGAGCTCACGGGCCTCCTGCGCGGCACGCTCGCCCTCGGCGGCTCCACGATTCCCGCGGTCTACCTCATCCCGCCGCTGCTCGCGACCTTCCACGAGCAGCACGAGGGGATCACGGTCAACCTGCTCACGGGTGACTCCACGGAGGTCGTCGAGATGGTCCGCGCCGGAGACGTCGACGTCGCCGTCACCGGCGTGAAGCCGCGCGCCCGCGGCTTGCGCGTCGAGCGCGTAGGCGGCGACGAGCTCGTCCTCATCGCTGCGCCGGGCAGTCCCCTGGCCCTGGAGCGGGTCGTCGAGATGGCGGACGTCCTGCAGCAGCCGATGGTCTTGCGTGAGGAGGGCTCCGGTACGCGCCACGCCATGCTCGAGTCGCTCGGCATGAAGCACAACGAGCGCGAGCTGAACGCGATCTGCCACGTCGGCAGCACGGAGGCCGTCAAGGCGGCGGTCCGCGCCGGACTGGGCATCTCGTTCGTCAGCAACCTGGCCGTCGAGGACGAGGTCCGCGCCGAGGCGCTCACCGTGGTCCCTGTGAAGGGCATGAGCACACGCCGCGACTTCTGGATGGTCGCGCGCGACGAGGATGACATCTCACCGGCCGGCAGCGCGTTCTGGGAGGTTGCTCTCGGGACGTGACTCGGGGCCAGGTGTCGGCGGCGCTTCTCGGGTATGGCATTTGCGCTCCATAACCCCCAGGAGGCGCCATGGCCGAGGATCGGCCCGCTTGGCAGGAAGAGATCCGTGCGCTCAGGAGTTCACTGGAGGCTCTGGAGGGGCGGGTACGTCATCTCGAGGCAGGAAGCGCGGCCGTGGTCGCCGGCGAGGCGCCTGGCGCCGAGCGAGACGACCAGTTCGAACAGGCCGTGCGCAGCGCCCTAGCGAAGACGCCACCGCTCGCCGGGCGCCTCCTGCTGGTGCTCGGCGGCGCGTATCTGCTGCGGGCCCTGACGGGCGTAGAGCAGGTCGCCGTCGAAGTCGGTGCCACCGCGGGACTCGCCTACGGCTTGATCTGGCTCATTCTGGCCGACCGCGCGGGCCGCACGGGAGCGAAGCCGGCAGCGTGCTGGCACGGCGCTGCGACCGCCCTGATCGTGTTCCCGCTGCTCTGGGAGACGTCCGTCCGGTTCGGCGTCCTACCCTTCGGAGCCGCAGCGGCCCTTCTCGTCGCGTGCACACTGGCGGCTTTCTGGGTCGCCTCACGCCGTGGCCTGCCCGCCCTGGCGACGCAGTTCAGCGCGGCGTCGGGCATCAGTGCGCTGGCGCTGATGCTGGCCCACGCGGATGCGGCCCTGCCGGCGACCGCCGCTCTCATCATGCTCGGCTGGGTGACACTGCATCTCGGACGTCGACGAGGTCTCCGGAGTGCCATGGCGATCTCGGCCGGAGCAGCCGATTGTGCGGCGATCGTCCTGGCTATCGTTGCCGTGCGCGGATCCGTTGCCGGCCCCCTGGCCATCACGCTCTCTGTGCTGCTGTTCGTCAGCTACGTAGGGGTCAGTGTGACGGAGTGCCTCTCCGGCCGCCGGCGATTGGATCGTTTCGACTGGGTGCAGTCGGCACTCGTGATGGTGGTCGGCTTCGGTGGCGCGATGTTCGTCGCGCGCAGGACCGGGTCGCACGAGGTGGTGCTGGGGATCAGCGCCGTAGTGCTGGCCGTCGCGCTCTACGTGCTCGCGTTCACCGTGCTGCACCGCGAGCGCCGACGCTGCTTCCAGTACCTGACGGCAACTGCGATCACGCTGGTCCTGGCTGCCAGCGCCAGTCTCCTGCCGCGGCCCGTGCTGCCCTGGGCTGTCCTCGCGATCGCCACGGCCTTCACTGCCCGCCACTTCGGCCGCGTCACGATGGGGACACACGCCGGTATCTACGCTCTGGCCGCGACCCTGGCTTCGGGCGTCTTACCCGAGGCGCTCGACGGCTGGACTGCACTCACGGGCGGTCGCCCGACGAGCCCTGACGGCTGGCTCGCAGCGGGCACGCTACTCGTGGTAGGGGCTGTACGCGTCCTGAGCACACGCGAGGCGAACGTGCGCACCGGTGATGCCACACGGGCGTTGGTACTCCTCGTCTTCGTAGCAGTCGGCGGCGGCCTGTTGATGCGCGCGGCTACGGCCTTCCCCCCGGGGGATCTAGCGGACGGCGGCTGGTCGGCGGCCTCCCGCACCGTCGTGCTCGCGGTCTTCACATTGGCGTGCGCGGCGCTGGGGCGGCGTACCGGCTACCGGACGCTCGGCCACCTGACTCCTGTCCTGCTGGGCATCGGGGCGCTCAAGTTGCTCTTCGAGGATGTGGCTTTGGGCCGGCCCGTCAGTCTTGCCCTGTCGTTCTCTGCCTATGGGGCTGCCCTGATCCTGGCTCCGCGCTTGCTTCGCCGGCGCTCGCCCGAAGCATGATCGGCGTTGCGATCTTCACGAGCACGGTGAAGATGAACGCGCCGATGCCGAACACCCCGACGGCCACGCCGATTTCGATCCATGTCGGGAAATACTCGTAGATCTCCCCGAGCGTGTCCGGGGTCAGGCCGGGGATCACGAGCCCCATGCCCTTCTCGATGTAGACACCGGAGAAGATGAGCACACAGCCAAGGTTCAGCGTGACCGGGTTGCGCCGGGTCTTCGGGATGAGGAAGAGCAGGAAGGCCGTGATCGAGCAGAAGACCGACAGCCACATGTACGGCACGATCGCCCGGTGCTCACCGATCCCCTGGAACATGTACTGCATGTGCACCAGATGCTCGGTGTCGGAGTAATACTCCTTGAAGACCTCCGCACCGTGCAGGAAGAGGTTGAGGAACATGGCGTAGGCCATGAGTTCCGCCACCTTCCAGATTGCGGAGCTCTGGATCTCGAAGCGCGTGAAGCGCCGCAACAACTGCATGAGTATGAGCAGCACGGCGGGCCCGGAACAGAACGCAGAAGCGATGAATCGCGGGGCCAGGATCGAGGCGTTCCAGAAAGGACGGCCTGCGAAACCGTTGTAGAGGAAGGCCGTGACGGTGTGGATGCCCACAGCAGCCGGGATCGACAGGAGCACCAACGGCATGAAGATGGCCGTCCGCGGTTTGCGACCCTTGAACATCGAGAACAGCAGGTAGCTGACGATCACGAAGTTCAGGATGAGGTACGCGTTGAGGACCAGCACGTCCCAGCCGAGGAGCGAAGACGGCACGTTGAGCCGCCCCAGGCCTGGCATCAGGTGCCAGACGCGATCCGGTCTTCCGACGTCCACGAGCACGAAGAGCGCGCACATGACGATGGCCGAGATCGCCAGGAGTTCGCCGAGGATCACGACCTCCTTGATCGGCTTCCAGTGGTAGACGTAGGCCGGAATCACGAGCAGCACCGCCGCGGCAGCGACGCCCACAAGGAACGTGAAGTTCCCGATGTAGAAGCCCCACGAGACGGGATCGCGCATTGCCGTCCGGATCAGGCCGCCATCCAGCTGCTCCAGGTAGCTGAAGATGCCCACGCCGATGCAGATGCCGAGCAGCCCCATCCAGAGCCAGTAGAGGCGGTTGCCCCGCGTAGCCGAGCGCAGCGAGTGTCGCGCGAACGCGTTGAGGTCCTGCAGGATCGGCATTGCTTGTTCCCGTGTCCTCCCGTCGCTCGGTTCAGCCGAAGAAGTAGTAGAAGCGCGGCCGCGTGTTGAGCTCGGACTTCAGCGTGACGACGCGCTTGTGTTCCAGGATCTGGCGCACCTCGCTCTGCGGATCGAGCAGGTTCCCGAACTTGCGCGCGCCCACCGGGCAGACCTCCACGCAGCGCGGGTACTTGCCCTCGCGTACGCGATGCACGCAGAAAGTACACTTCTCGACGACGCCCTTCATCCGCGGCCTGTTGCCGAGGATGTGCGTGTCGGGATTCATCTCCTCCGCCGGCACGTCCGGGGTCGCCCAGTTGAAGTGGCGCGCGCCGTAGGGGCAGGCCGACATGCAGCAGCGACAGCCGATGCACCAGTCGTAGTCGATGACGACGATGCCGTCGTCCTCCTGCCACGTCGCTCCCACAGGGCAACTCTTTACGCAGGGCGCATTGCGGCACTGCTGGCACGCGACGGGCACGTAGAACTTCCCGGCTTCTGGCACGGTCTCAGGGTCGTAGTAGGCGTCGGCGTGATGGAAGTCGATGCCCTTCTCCTGCTCCATCTCCAGGACGCGGATCCAATGGATCTGAGGATCGCGGCTCTGGTTGTTCTCCTCCACGCAGCCATACACACAGCGCCGGCAGCCGACGCAGCGTGAGAGGTCCAGGGCGTAGCCGAACTCAACGCCCGGCTGCGCCTGCGCGGCGCCGACGGTGACCTGCTTGCCGTACGTCTTGCTGTGTTCGCGTTCGAGTTCCGCGAGAATCTGTTGCAGTTCCTCCTTCTCGAGGTCGCGGAAGTTGTCGCGGAAGAAGCTGGTGTGCGTGATGTCGCCGCAGCCGCCCGTGGCTGCGGCGGCGGCGCACCCGGCGAGGGTGCAGAGGAAGGTGCGGCGGGTCAGCTCCGGCTTCATTTCGTTGCCTCCGGCCGGATCGGGGGCGGCTGCGGCCCGATGGGCTTGAAGGCCGGGGCGTGTGCATAGTGGCAGTGGACGCAGAGCCGGTACTGCTTTGCGCCACGCGTGCCATCCCAGTACCCCGTCCGTCGGCCGTGGATGCCCGCGCGCCAGTCGCGGTACTTGTCCCCGTGGCACTGGCCACACAGGCGGTAGGACTCGCTGAAGTCGATCAGCTTGCCGCTCGCCAAGCGCAGCTTGTCGCGATTGTGTGTGTCGTGGCAGTCGAGGCACCAGCGGTGCTTCTCGTCGTGCTTGAGGACGATGTCGTCGTGCGTCTCGAGGTCGCGGCGCTCCGGATCGGGCTCCATGTCCTCGTCGTGGCAGCCGGAGCAGGGCTGCCCGGTCTCCTCCATGGAATCGAGCACTTCCTCGCTCTTGAAGGGGGGCGGGTCCACCGAGATGCTTCCCGGCTCGCCCAGATCCGCCGTCGCAGTCGGCAGCGTCGTGGCGCGGTTCGGGCTATGCGGCTTCCCGGGCTTGCCGCCGGCCCAGGCGACGATGGCAATCACGCCCACCAACACCCCCGCAAGGATCGAGACGACCCACACGCGGCGGAGATCCGCCGTGTC
>JAHEIK010000310.1 GCA_024639415.1 Planctomycetota bacterium | reverse complement strand
CCCCTGCGAGAGGCCAAGGGTCCCAAGGCGGGCCCAGGCGAAGGCAAGCCGGCCCTCGGCTGCTCGGATCCTTCCCGCGTCGCCCGGGGTCTGATCCGTCCATTCGGGTCTTCGAGGTCGCGTGCCCGGAGCACGAGGGCGAGCTCCCTTACAACAGCCTGAACTGTGTCGATTCGAGACACACCGAGGGGGCGCAGCGCCGGAAGCCGCGCGATCTGGCAAGGCCGTCTGGTCGATAGGCGCAGCGTAGTGCCGCACCCGTTCTGCACCCATTGCCTGGTCAACGCATGTGTTACGCCCTGATCCAACGCGCCTCCGGCTCGATTCCGCAGCCGAGTTGCGTACGCGCAACGGCATCGACCGAGGGCGGCTTCAGCCTCATCGAGCTGATCGCGGGTATCACCCTGTTGGCCGTTGCGATCCTGACCCACGCCAGCACGACGGTCGGCGAGCACCGCCTGAGCGTCGAAGAGCGCATTCGCAGCGAGGCGCTGCACGTGACGCAGCAGGTGATCCAACGACTGCGCTCTGACGAGGACTGGGCGACGCTCTACGAGCGTCTGCGCCTCCGGCTGGACCAGACCGTGAATACATCCGCCGGCACGACCGTGCTGGCGGATGGGCGGCGTGCCTACGTGCCTCAGACGTACTTCCCGGACTTCAGCCTTGCGGCTCCCATGCGCGAGTGCCACCTGCTGATCGAGGTCCCGGCAGCAGCACTGGCCGAAGATCCTGCCGGACCCACGCGCCTACGCGAAGACCTCGAAGATCCACGCTTCGGACTACCGGCCGATCTCAACGGCGACGGCGCCATGGACGGGATGGCTCACGACGATGACTACGCGGTGCTGCCCGTACGCGTCATCGTCCAGTGGATACCCCCGGGGGAAGCAACGCGCGTGATCGAAGTCGTCGCTTGGCTGCGAGGTGATCGATGAGATTCCACCCGCCGCAGGAGCAGTCTGGATTCACACTGCTCGAGATCCTCATTACGGTTGCCATCGCGACGCTGTCCATCGTCGCCGGTCTCCAGACGTTCGCGACAGCGGATCGACTCGCTACGGACTCACGACAACATCTGCGCGCCTCCGCGGCGTATCGCGAGGCGCACCAGGCCCTGCGAAGCAAGCTGCGCAATGCCGGGATCGACACCATGCTGGGCTTCGACTCGACAGGCCTCACCTCGGAGCCGAGATTCCGCGAGGTCCTGGGACTCATCGACGGCGCTCCCGAGTTGGGCCCCGAGCAGTGGCTGGCGTATCGCGGGAGTGCAGGCGTGGCTCACGACATCCCCGGCGTCGGGATCACCGAAGTCGGCGACATCGTCCTCCGCACGGTGGGTGAACCAGAGGAGGTCGTCGTCCGCAACGCCGTCCGCGGCAGTTTCCGGGTGCGTCAAGAGGGTCGCGCACTCGTCATCCGCCTGACCACTCTCCACGGCTCGGATCCGCGCCGCATGAAGCGTGTCTCGGGCGAGACCGTGCTTGCGCTGAGGAACTGACGTGACGAATAGGAAGCGAACACAGACAGGAGTGCGGACCGAGCGTGGGCTCGTCATCATCCCGCTCCTCATGGTCGCCATCCTCATCGCCGGCCTGACCCTGGTCCTGCTCGAAGAGAGCGTGGGCGAGGTCCGCCGGGTGTCCTTCGCCGAGCAGCGACTGCGCGCCCTCGAGATCGCGGAGATCGGACTGCTCCGTGCCGAGATGGAACTGCGCAGCGGCAGCGACGCGGACGGCGACGGACTCGGCACCCTCACGGGCACCGTCGACGGCGGGGCGTACGAGGTCCGCTCCACGCTGCTCGATGCCAACGAACGGCTCTACAAGCTCGAGTCACGAGGCACGAGAGGGCTGGCGGTGCGACGACTCGAGGCCGGTGTGCGTGTGCTCCCCGACACGTACTTCAAGCACGCGCTCTTCGCCAAGCAGTCCCTGCGCTTGAGCGGTCACTGCTGGAGCGACGCGTTCGACACGCGCCTCGGTACGTACGCCTCGCAGAGCACGAACACGGTCTCGGGCCTCCACGGTCTCGTCGCCGACGCAGGCGGCCATCTCGGCAGCAACGGCAGCATCAGGGTGACGGGCTCCGGCGGCATCCTCGGTGACGCGATCCCAGGCCCGGGCGACGTCGCGCGCCTGAACGGAGGGGCCTTCGTGGCCGGCGACACGACGCCCCGCAGCGAGACCTTGGAGATCGCCGACCCGCCGTACGAGGCGTTCCTGGCGGCGTTCGAGGCCAACGACAACCACACCATAGACACCTCGAGCCCGGACATCTCCTACGACGCGACGAAACTCGTGCTGAAGGGGAAGTCCGGTGCAAGCGTGCAACTGCCAGGTGGCACCTACATCTTCCACACCGTCGACATCAACGGGTCGGGCAACCTCGAGATCCTGGGCCCCTCCGTGATCTACATCACCGACAAGTTCGAGTTGGCCAACGGCTCGGTCCGGGTACTCGGCGGGCGGACGCTCGACTGCGTGCTGTACGGACACGGCTACGACTTCCCGCCCCGGTCCAGACGTCGCACGCTCTCGGTGCGAATCGGCTCAAAGGCGGCCACGACCCTCGCCGTGTACGCACCGACGTTCAAGTACGTCAGTCACGGCGGCGGCGATCTCTTCGGCGCGGTGGTAGCCAACACCATCGTGCTGACGGGCGGCGCCGGCCTGCACTACGACCGCGCACTCTCGGCCGTCAAGAGCGGGAGCGTGGGCAGCGAACGCTTGTACTGGTTGGAGCACTAGCCCATGGGAAAGCGGCGACTAGTCCGACACCTGCTCCCGTGCCTGCTGCTCACAGTGCTGGTTTCCTCGCAGGCCTTGGCCGGCGAAGGGACGCAGCCTCCGCCGCAGGCGCAGGGCGCGCGGGCGAACCCGACGCCCCCCGTCCGCGCCGAAGACCGTCTCGCCCGCGCCGAAGCGCAAGGTGAGAAGGCCCTGAGAGACGTAGTCGTGGCGCTCGGCGAGGAGGGCGGCACGAGCGCACTCGACGCACTCGTGCCCTACCTCCGACATACCGACCCGGAGATACGTATCGCCAGCTTGCAGGCGCTGCGCACCATCGGACTGCGGGCCTCCGCGGCCGTGCACGCCGTGCGTCGCGTGGCTCGCCGAAGCAGCGGCCATGAGCGGCGCCTTGCAATCGCGTGCCTCGGGCGGCTCGGGGATGCCCGCGACGTCCCTTTCCTACTCCAGCGGATCGAGGACGACGGCGCAGGGATTCGCGCGGCGGCTCTTTCGAGTCTGCGGGCTCTGTCTGGCGCCCGCATGCCCGCCTCGCCAGTGCGCTGGCGTCACTGGTGGAAGACCGTCGCGCCTCGCCAGGCGCGCGCCCTGCGCGTGGCCATGGACGCCCTCGCCAAGGACTCCAGTGGCCGCGCAAGTGGCGCCAATCGCCGATCGGTCGAGCGCTTCGCATGGCACGACCTCCCCTACGTCGAAGAACGGTTGGAAACGTGGCTGCGAACGCGCGCCTCGAACCGCCGGGCTCTAGCCGCCGATCTCTCACGCACCCTGCGCCTGAGTGACCTTGCCCGCTGGACACGTCGCGTGCCTTCCGAGGCAGGGGGCACGCCGCCGGCGCGCCGCGCGACGGAGCGAACCGCTGAAAGGGCTCGTGAGGCGGCCCCGGATGCGATCGCGACGAGACCGGGTACTCGCCTGCCGGCGACGCGGATTGCGGTTCGGCCGCCACCGGCTCGACTCGCCGCGACGACACAGTCGGCGCGCATCGCCAAGCCAACCGTGCGACCTGCCGCACCGCAGAAGGTCGCGTCGGCGCAGCCCGTAGTTGCCGAGCCTACGACTCCCGAACCCGCCGCTCGTGAACCCGGTGCGCCCACGGCGCAGGCGCAGGCGCAGCGCTTCCCGGAGGCAGCCCCGTCAGGCGCCGGCCCGACCTCGGCGACCGCAACCGGTCTGGAGCCCCAGCCGTCGACTGACACGGCAGCGGCAGCGCCGCTCAGGCCGGCAGGCCGCGGGGCGGAAGACGTTCGGAGCGCGGAACGCAAGCCCGCTCCGCGCGTTGGCCCCACGCGCGTGCCGCGTGCGAGCACGCCGACGCCCCCCTCGCGCCAAGCAGGTGCGGTGCCCGTCTTGGCTGCGCCGCGGTCCGCTCCGGCACCGACGCGGAAGTCACCCGCCGTGGCACGCAAGCCCAAGGCGGCTGCACCGGGCAGGCAGCAGGCACGCGCTGGATCCCTATCCACGGCGCCGCTCCCAAGCGCCCCGGCACGTGTCTCGCCGACGAAGGACGAAGACCTGCCGCCGCCCGTGATCCGGAAGCGGCGCAGCAAGCCCTAGCTTGGTGCGCACTGAGCCGCCACGCCGGAGGGCGTCGGCGAACACCACGCCCGTGTGTCAGTCGGCAGCGATGCCTCCGACGAACGGAGTCTGCAGCTCCTCGTCCATGTACGCCGTCGCCATGGACGGCGTGTTGTAGGAGAAGCCGATCGAGCCGTCGCGCGCGATCAGGATGACGCCCCCGCGCCCCTGGAAACGCTCCTCGAACTCCTTGAGCGCGAGCCACGTGGCGTCCATCGCGTTGTTCTCGCGGGCGAGATCCACTGTGCGCCGCGCGAGTCCCATGCGCAGCAGCGGCTCGCCCCAGCCCGTGCACGCGGCACCGGCAGCCAGGTCGTCGGCGTAGTAGCCCGCGCCCGGAATCGACGTGTCCCCCATGCGACCGGGGGGCTTCCCGCAGATGCCGCCCGTCGACGCGCCGGCGGCCATGCGACCGATGTAGTCGATGGCCACGGCGCCCACCGTGTCGCCCGGCAGGTTCACACCGCCGTGGCCGAAGTCGAGGCCGTCGCCGGGGTCGCGCTCCAGGGCCTCCTGCAGGCGCTTGCGCTCACGGGGCAGGACGAGGGAGTCCGGGTCGACGCTCGGCACGCCCTGCTCATCGAGGTACTGCATGCCGCCGAGGCCGCTCATGAGCACGTACTTGCCCTCGAGGATCGTGTTCGCCGCCTCGATGGGGTTCTTCCGGTTGCGGACGGCAGCCACGCCGCCGCAGTCCAGGGTCGTGCCGTTCATCAAGCCGGCGTCGAGCTCGACGTGACCGCCGCGGGTCAGGACGCTACCCGAC
>JAHEIK010000309.1 GCA_024639415.1 Planctomycetota bacterium | reverse complement strand
CAACAAGCGCTACGTGGGCGCTCAAATCGGGATCCACAACCACAAGGGTGACGTCGTCGGCGAGGTCTCACACCTGCGCAACACGGAGTACATCTACGTCGTGAAGGCGTCCTGAAGCTCGGACAGCAGGGCCGGATCGAAGCTCGACGACGCACCGCCGTAGCGGGCGGCCTGCAGTCTCTCCAGCAGACGCTCGGTCCGCTCGGCGGCGTAGCGCGCCACGCCTGCATCCGTCAGCCTCTGCGCGAGCCCGGGGCCGATCACCGCTGCAGCGCTGCAGTCCAGATGCGCCGCGAGGTACTCGGCCAGCGTGCGGTCGTCGACACAGACGTCCAGCGCCGCACGGGCAGCGACGATGCGTTCGCCGTCGCGCGGATCGTCGGGCTCGGGTTCAGCCACCTTGCGCTGTCGGCGCCACGCCCACAGCACCCAGAACGTCACCAAGCATGCGAGCAGGGCGTAGGGCCATGAAGGCCAGCGGGCCCAGGCCGGCCAGCCGGCGCTGTCTTCTCCCTGCGCTGCGGGCGCCTCGGGATCCGGCAGGACCTCGATCTCAAGCGCATCACTGAGGGCGACGACGTACGTGCCACCCTCGGCGCGCGGATCGAAGTACGGGAAGCGGATCGGCCCCAGCGCCTGCACACCTGCCTTCTCGGCCGCGATCTCGTAGACGATGGTGCGCTGCGGCGCGCCGCGATCGTCGTCGACGCCCAGCACCGAGAAGCCCGCTACGCCCAGCAACTTCGGGGTCGGGATCTGATCCACGTTGTCGTGGCCGTCCAGGCGCACGGTGAGACGGAACGGCTCGCCGACCTTCACCGACTTGCGATCGATGGCAGCCGAGCCCCCACCCGCACCGATAGCGCCCGCGAAGCCCTCGGGCGCTCCCGCCGGCAGCGCCTTGACCTCGATGCGCAGGGGCTCGCCGGCGACCTCGATGAAGCGCGGGTCTACGGCAACCCGGTCGCCGAGGAAGTCCTCCTCGAAGCGCTCGGCATACGCCCAGCGCAGGGTGGGCGCAGGGATCTCGATGGCGCCCTCGGCCACGGCCCGGAAGCGGAAGGCGCGCGCCATCCGTGTGGACGTGTGGCCGGGCTTGTCGCTCTTCTCGAACAGGCTCCACTCAGCGATTTCGCCGTTGAAGACCAGGCTCTGCGTCGGCTTCGTGTTGCCCCACGTGGGAACACGGACCTCGGGCAAGCGCTCGGCGCCTTGCGGCTTCTCGAGCCAGGGCAGCGTGAGCTGCATGGGCACGTCCATCGCCTGCCGGAAGAGCGGCGCCGCGTGCTTCTCGAAGTACGCATGGTCGTAGCCGACGAGCAGCATGACGTCGAAGGCCTGTCCCGGCACGAGGCTCTCCGCCCGCGTACGTAGCACGGGCGTCGCGCGGCTCTCGGGCTCGACCGCAAGCGCGGGCGATGCAGCCAGGAGAGGCAGCAGCACGATCAGGAGCAGAAGGCGGCTCACCAATCACGCTCCACGTCCGCGCTGCGCTTGGCGCGCGCGGCCTTGCGGAGCGCCCGCCGGGCTTGCTCGCGCTTCTCGAGCAGATCGAGCACACCCAGCACGCGATCCGCGGCAAGCTCCTTCGTTGCCACGCGGCGGGGCGGCGCCTTCATGGCCTCGGGGTCCTCCTTCTCGGGCTCGTCCTTCTTCTTGGGATCGCGCTTCTTCTTCCCGCTGTCGCGCTTGCTCTCGCGCAACGCTTCGACACGCAGCAGGGCACGCTCGACGTTGCGCCGGGCCGCCGGCCAGTCTGCGCGCGTCGCCGCGGCGCGCTGCCAGTAGGCCAACGCATCCTCCGCACGCATCACCGCGGCCTTGAAAGCCTCGCGGTCCCCCGCCTCGGCGGCGCGCTCGAGCTTCAAGGAGGCCTCGTAGGCTGCGTTGCCCTTGAGGAACGTCTCACGCGCCTCCATGAGCTGCGTGCGGTCCGCAGCGCCACCACACGAGGCGAGGAGCAGGCAGGCTGCAGAGATCAGGGCGCGCTGCTGCTTCATTCCCTCGTCCGATCCACCAGCCAGAGGTCCAGCATGAAGAAGAGGAAGGCGAGCAGCAAGGGCCACTGGTAGCGATCTTCCTTGCCGCCGGTCTGCGCCCCCACGTGACCCGCACGCGCGGCCGGCAGCACCGAGCGCTCGTACAACTCCACCAACGGCTGGGCGCTGGAGCGCGCACTCACGAACGAGCCGCCCGTCGCATCCGCGATGCGTGTGAGCCCCGCGGCATCGAGCGCGGAGACGACCTCGCGACCGGCAGCGTCCCGCACGCTCTGGCCGGCGCCCGTGCCCAGCACGATCCGGCTCCCTTCGTCGGTCGCGAGCCCCAAGCCGTGCACGGGCACCTGGCGGTCCGCGCACTCCGCGGCGACCCGGGCGCCGCGGCCGCCGAGATCCTCGCCATCGGTCAGCAGCACGATCGCCTGGGGCCGGCCGTCGCCGCCTTCGAGCGCGAGCAGCGCCGTCTCCAGTGCTGCGCCGAGATCCGTGCCACCGAGGCTGACCGCTGCGGGATCGGCCGCCTCGGCCAGCTCGGCCAGCGAGGCGACATCGCGCGTGAGCGGCACGCGCAGGCGGGCCTCGCCCGCGAAGAGGACCAGCGCCATGCGGTCGCCCCGCGTGCGCTCGGCCAGGGCGCGGATCTGCTCCTGCGCACGCGTCAACCTGTCGGGCAGCACGTCGCGGGCGAGCATCGAGCGGGAGACGTCCAGGCACACCACGACGTCGACGCCCTGCCACTCGAGCTCCCCCGCCGAAGCACCCAGCGCGGGACCGAGCGCGGCGAACAGGGCGAGGAAGAGGCCGACGGCGAACGCGACGCGACGCAGTCTCCGCCGGCGTCGCTGCGGCCGCTGCGTCAACTCCAACACGCGCGGACCGAGCACGTCCTCGAGATGCCGCATGCGGGCCCGCTCACGCAGCCGCAGGAACAGCCATGCAGCAGGTGCCAGGAGAAGCAGCACCAGAGCCTCCGGGCGCAGCAGGAAGGCGATCATGGGTGCACCTCCAGCCACGTCACCGCGAGGAGGCGCCCCAGCATGAGAAGCGCGAGGCCCAGTGCGAGGAAGAGCAGGTAGCGATCCTCCAGGAGGAAGCGCGACTGCTCGAAGGGCGCGACCTCCAGCCGGTCGATGCGCTCGTACACCGCCCCCACCGCGCCTGCATCCCGCGCGCGACCGAGGAAGCCGCCCGTACGCAGCGCCATGTTCTCGACGGGCCCGGTGTCGATGCGTACCAGCGAGCCGTCGGGTGCCCGCCGGCCGACACCGGCGGCAATGGCGTACACGCGCACGCCGAACTGCTCGCAGAGCTGCCCGGCGTGCGCGGGCGGGATCTCGTCCTGCGCAGCGCCGACCGCGACATTCTCCTCGCCGTCCGTCAGGACGATCGCCACGCGCGAGCGCCCGCCGCCCGAGCGCAGGACCTGGGCCGCGCGCGCAACGGCCGCCCCGATGCCGGTGGCGTCCTCGGGGCCCTCCCCCTCGACCGTCTGGACCTCGCGCAGGATGCTCGCCAAGGCATCGTGATCCAGCGTCAGCGGGCAGAGCAGTTCCGGGTAGCGCGCGAAAGAGATGAGGCCGATGCGATCCTGCGGCCGGGCCGCGACGAAGTCGGCTGCGGCGTCCAGCGCGACGGCGAGCCGCGTGCGGTCCGCCGCCATGTCGCGGGACTTCATCGAGGACGACACGTCAAGGCAAAGCAGGATGTCGATGCCTGCCGTCTCGTCGGCGAGCCGCACCCGCTCCGCCGGGCGTGCGAGGGCTACGACGAGCAAGACGAGGCCGGCGATCTGCAGCCCGCGGGGCAGGTGCAGCAGCGCCGTACGCAGGGAGTGCACGTGGCCCAGCAACGCCGCCGGCGAGAAGGCGACGGCCGGACGTGCGCGTCGACTGCGCCAGCGCACCCACAACACGAACGGCAGCAGCAGAGCCAGGGCGAGCAGCCACGGATCGCGCAGCGTGGTGCCCGTGAGGCGCTCGATGAAGGCGCTCACGACGCGGCCCCCCGCACGAACGCCTCGGCAACGTCGAGCAGCGACGCACGCTGGGCGAGCGTCGGCACCTGGGCGCCGAACTTCACACGGTCGCAGCGAGCGAGGACCGGCTCGACGCCCGGCACGACCGCCAGTTCCTCTGTCGTGCGCCGATCCGCCGCGAGGCCGAAGCGCTCGGCCACGAAGGAGCGCACGACGCAGGCGACGGCCTCCGCATCCGCCACGGGATCGGGTGCTTCCTGCGCACGGATCCGGGCGAGGGCCTCCTGCGCTCGGACCTCGGCCGGGATCTCGGGCTCGGACGGCAGCCGCTCCGCATGCACGGACCGTGCCAGCCGCCGCCGCCACGCCAGCAGTCCGCCAAGCGCCAGCCCCGCCAGCAGGGCGAGCCACAGCGGCCATGCTGCATCCTCCTCAGGGAGGCCGCCCGGCAGCTCCGGAGCACCCGGATCCGCGGGGTCCAGTTCGGGCTCGACGCGCAGGCGCAGCGGCTTGGCGGCGGCGATCCGCAGCTCACCGCCGTCCTTGGGACGGCCGGCGAACGGCACGGCGGGCACGCGGACGTCTCCCAGCGAGAAGGCGTAGGCGCGCAAGCGGCGCGTCTCCTGGATGCGCCGCCCGTCGGCGCGACGCTCCACGGCGTCCTCGCGCACCACGAGAGGCGAGAGCATGCCGTCGTCCCAGGGCGAGGGGTCGAGCTCCTTGCGCCACGTGCGCACGACGTCGAGCGTGAACCCCTCTCCGGGCCGCACCGTGCGTGCCCCCGCGACGAGGCGGATCTGGAGGTCGACCGCCGGCAGCGGCGCCTGGCGCTCGCCGCAGCACGCCAGCAACACGAGCGCGAGCAGGAGGGGCGCGCGCTTCATCGCTTGGCTCCGCGTAGCTCGCGCATGCGGAAGAAGCGCAGCAGCGGGCCTGCGACCTGATCCTTGCCGCGCACCATCGGGACGGGCACGTCCATGCGGTCCACACGCGCGCGGCGGAGGGTGTGCTCGGTCTGGCGACTCCACGCCGCCACGCGCTCCTCGTAGGCCTCACGCACGCGCCGGCTGCTCGAGTCCACGACGACGATGCGCCCCGTCTCGGGATCGCGCAACCGCACGAGACCCGCGTCACGCGTTGTG
>JAHEIK010000030.1 GCA_024639415.1 Planctomycetota bacterium | reverse complement strand
GCAGATGTAGCCCGAGGGCTTGTTGAGCAGGTAGTACACCTTGCGCTCGGGGGACATCCGCTCGCCGTCGAAGAGGACGACGTCCTCACCGGCGACGACCTTCACCCCCATCTTGGTCACGGTCTTCCCGTTGACGCTGACGCGGCCCTGCTTGATGTACGTCTCGCATTCGCGGCGCGATCCGGCCCCCGCCGCGGCGAGGTACTTGTGCAGGCGCTCCGCGGGCGGCCCGGACGGGCTCGACTTCGCGTTGGACATCGTGATTCCCTTTCCACCCCGGTGCCTCACGGCGAGGGGCGACTGATGAGCAAGCCCGGAGCATAGCCCCGCAGGCGGGCTCCCTCAAAGCGCGGCGGAAGCGATCATCCAGCCATCCGAGCGCAGGGCCGTGGTCGTGGGCGGGATCCAGACGGTGCGGCCGGCCGGGACCTCGAAGCTACCCGCCCCACCGTGGAGCACCGTGCCGGGGCGCGTGAAGAACACGGCCTGGGTCCGCGGCGCGTCCACGCGGCCCGGAGGATGCAGTTCGACGCGGAAGTGGCCGGTCACCAGGCTCCGGCCCTCCTCGCCCAGCGGGAAGGCCGGCGGCGTGGGCCGGGTGAGGACCTCCGAGGCCTGCTCGAGATGCAGCGGCCGTGCGGCGCCGTCCTCGTCCACGCGCCCGTGATCGTCCAGCCGCCACGTGACGTCGGCCGGATTCTGGACCTCGAAGAGGAGCGAGCCGGCCAGGATCGCATGCACCGTGCCCGGAGCGATCGGCACCATCGTGGGCGGGCGGCCGCCTGCGGAGTCCCCTGCCGCCAGCGGCACGCGCTCGAGGCGCGCGAGCCAGGCACCCGCGGCCGCACCGTCCCCCAGTTCGCTGCCTGCGGCCGCCACCGCCACCTCGCCGCCGTCGGCGAGGGCGATCCAGGCTTCCTCCTTGACCTCGCCCCCCGACGCTTCGTCGGGATGCAGTTGGATGGAGAGGTGCTCCCGTGCGTCGATCACCTTGAGCAGGAGCGGAAACGGATGGCCCAGGACGTCGCGCAGGGGCTGGCCGTCGAAGCGCCCGCCGTCGATGCGCGAACAGCGCGCCTCGGCGTCGTCCTCGCCGAGGTCGAAGATCTCCCACGACTCGCCGATCGCCCCCGGCGGAAGGTCGGACCGCGCCAGTTCTTGAGCCAGACGCCGGCCGCCCCAGGGCTTCGGCACGTAGTGTGGACGCAGCAGCAGCGGGGGGAGGTCAGCGAGCATGCGTGCGTTGTACCCGACAGGAGGAGCGCGATGCACGCGCCATGGGCGTGGAGCGTGCGTCTGCCCCTTCGACTCGTTGCACTCGCTCAGGGCCTGCGGCAGGCTCAGGGTCGCGATGCCCCTACACGCTCACGTCTGTTCGTGTGTCCCTGTAGGGGCATCCCGAAGCCTCGCGCAGCGAGGGTGAGTGGTTGCCCGGTCCAGCCGCTGCGCAAGGGCCCAATACGACGCTCGGGTCGGGCAACGACTCCCCTTCGCCAGGCTCAGGGTCGCGATGCCCCTACTTGACGCCGGAGAGGCGCACGCGGCGCTTCGGGGGAATGCCGGTGCGCGGAGCCGCGCCCTTCGGTGCTGCCCGCGGCTTGCGCACGCGCGGCTGCACGGGCGCACGCGGCGCACTGCCGCCGTACGACGGTGCAGGCGGGGGTCCGGCGGGCGCAGCCTCGTCGGGCCCGAGCGGTGCGGGCGGCAGGGGTGCGGACGGCGGCCCACCCATGGGCGGGAGCGCACCGGTGGGCGCGTCGCCGTCGGGACTGCCGACGTTGTTCGGCGCCGCGGGTCGCTCGGGCCGCGCACCCGACGTCGCGGACGGGTTGAACGGCTGCGGCAGGTCGTCCGGGAAGGCGGGTGCCTGCGGCAGGTCCTTGCCGGGATCGGGCTTGGGCAGGCTGGGGAGGCCGAGCGTCTCACCACGCTCGTACTGCGCGGCTTCCTTGTGGTAGCCCAGTTGACGCAGTGTGTCGGCCAGGAGCTTGCGCACGATCATGTCGTAGACGGGCGGCAGGTCGGGCTGCAGCGCTTCCTTGAACGCGCGGGCAGCGAGCTGGTAGCCCTGGGTCGTACCCGCGTGCGCGTAGTTGCGCCCGCGCATGATCTCCTTCCAGACGGTCTTGCCGAAGCGGTGGCCTGTCGCGCGGAAGGAGAACACCTCGATGGCGGGCTTGCCCCGCACGATGTCACGGATCTTGCCTGTCACCTCGAGCCGCGTGAACGACGGCAAGCGCAGCAGTTCGACGCGCTGCGGGTTGGTGCGGCGCAGGTAGAGGAAGGGCAGGTCGTTCGTGAACGTGCGCTCTTCCCACATGGCCGCGCCGTCGTGCCACACCGAGAAGTTCAGGTGGCGTCGTTCGGAGAACGCCGTGTTCGGCGGGTAGTACTTGAACTCGCCATCGGCCGTGTGGAACACGCAGAAGAAGGTGATGGTGCGCTCGCGGTAGTCCCGCGGTCCGCGGATCACGTCGGCGAGCGAGACCGCTTCGCCGTCGTCGAGCCCGCCCCACCAGCCGTCCCCCGCATGCGCCGGCGCAGCGCTCGCCGCCAGCAGCACGAGGAGGGCCAGTGCGGCCACAAGGGCAGCCGGGCGTGCGGACGGGTTGCTGCGCCTCATGCGTGGCTCCTCCACGTCCCATTGAACGGGCAAGGAGAGGCGATGCAAACGGCAGGATCGAGGAGTCGTGAAGAAGCCGGCCGCCCTGGGCAGCGGCTCAGTCCACCTCGAACATGCGCTCGAGACCGCCGAGCACGTCGGCCTCGGTCGGGTACGTCCCCTCGCGGATGGCCTTGCGCAGGGCGCGCAGGCGCTCCGGCCCGATGGGCTCCAGACGGTCGCTGGGACCTGCGTGGCGCGCCTGCCGCGACTTGCTGGCAGGGGCCTCACGGCCGAGCATCCGGGCGGTCTTGGAGATCGGTGACACGGGGCGTTTCCTGGAGGTAGAGGCCCCGCACCGAGCAGAACCTCGTCAACCCCCACAATCGGACGGTCCCGCGCCCCGCTTGACAGAACAGGGACCTGAAACGGAGCGCTAGACGCGGGCCACGAGAGCGTACGCGGCCGACGCCGCGGCCGTGCGCCGCAGCACGGTCCAGCGCGGATCCTCGGGGAGGTCCATTCGTTCGGGGATCTTGAGCACGAGGATCCCCTCCGGAGCGAGGCACGCCACCCCGCGGGCGATCAAACGGGCCGCCTCGGGCCCCTCCCAGAGAGCGAAAGGAGGGTCGAGAAAAACGACGTCGAAGGGCCCTGCGGGCAGGCCTCCGCGCAGGAGGTCCCGGCGCTGGGCACGGGCCTCCGCGTCCACGCCGGCCTCCCGGATCCACGCCTGGAGCGCCCGCACGGCGTGCGCGTCCTTCTCCAGGAGCAGCACGTCCGCCGCACCCCGGCTGAGGGCCTCGAGGCCCAAGCCGCCGATCCCGGCGAAGAGATCCAGCACGCGCGCGCCCTCGAGGCGCGGGGCCAGGACGCTGAAGAGCGAGGTCTTCAGCCGCCCCCCCACCGGGCGGGCGGAGCGCACCGCCGGCAGGCGGCGTCCCTTGAATCGGCCGGCGCTGATTCGCACGGGGGCTCCCAAAAAAGCGCTGGCTCCCAGGCTGACATCACCCGGGAGCGATCCCTATCTTCGCAGCATGATCCGTCTAGGTGTGAACATCGACCATGTCGCGACCGTGCGCAACGCCCGCGGCGAGTCCTTTCCTGAGCCCGTGGCGGCGGCCCATGCCGCCGTGCTGGGCGGTGCCGACCAGATCACGGTCCACCTGCGCGAAGACCGCAGGCACATCCGTGACGAGGACGTGGAGTTGATCCGCAAGGGGATCCACGTCGACCTCAACCTCGAGATGGCCTGCACGGACGAGATGGTCGCCATCGCGAAGGCCCTCAAGCCCGAGCACGCCTGCCTGGTGCCGGAGCGGCGCGAGGAGGTCACGACCGAGGGCGGTCTCGACGTCGCCGCCAACCGCGACGCCGTCCAGAAGACGGTCTCGGAACTCAAGGCCGCAGGCATCGGCGTCTCGCTGTTCATCGACCCCGACGAGCAGGCCTTGCTCGCCGCGGGCGAAGTCGGCGCGGACGCCGTCGAGCTGCACACGGGTCGCTACGCCGGCGCGCAGGGCGAGGCCGCGGTGCTGCGCGAGCTGCTCGCCGTCCGCAAGGCCGCCACCACAGGCAAGCAGCTCGGCATGCGCATGCACGCGGGGCACGGGCTCGACTATCGCAACGTCTGGCGCATCGCAGCGCTGCCGGAGATCGAAGAGCTCAACATCGGCTTCGCGATCATCTCGCGCGCACTGTTCACCGGGCTCACACCGGCCGTGCGCGAAATGCGCGATGAGATGTTGCGCGCGCGCGAGCTTGCAGGCGACGATCTCTAGCCTACGACTTCCGAGGGCATGACGATGGCGGACTTGAAGCTCCGAGGTACCGGTACGGCGCTCGTCTCACCGTTCACGAACGGTGTGCTCGACACGGCTGCGCTGACGAAGCTCGTCGAGGCGCAGATCGACGGCGGCGTGGACTTCCTCGTGCCGTGCGGTACGACGGGCGAGTCGCCGACGCTGACCGACGACGAACGCCGCATCGTCATCGAGACGACCGTCGCAGCCGCCGCCGGCCGCGTGCCGGTCGTCGCAGGCACGGGCACGAACGACACGCCGCACTCCATCGCCATGACGAAGGCGGCCAAGGCGGCAGGTGCCGACGCCTGCCTGGCTGTCGCGCCCTACTACAACAAGCCCAACCAAGAGGGCCTGTTCCGCCACTTCCGCGCGATGATCGACGAGGGCGGCCTACCCGCGATGCTCTACCACATCCGCGGTCGCACGGGCATCAGCATCGAGCCGGAGACGGTCGCACGCACGGCCGCGGCCGGCGGCGTCATCGGCTTGAAGGAGACGGAGTCGGTGGATCGCATCACGCGCATCCGTCAGCTGACGGACGTACCGATCTTCAGCGGCGACGACGGGCTGACGTGGCCGATGATCGCGCTGGGGGCCGTCGGCGTGGTGAGTGTGGCGAGCAATGTGATCCCCACCGAGGTGAGTGCGATGGTGCGCGCCGCCCTGGCGCGTGAGATGGACGTGGCGCTGGCCCAGCACGAACGCCTGGCAGACCTGTTCGAGGTGATCTTCCTCGAGCCCAACCCGCAGCCGATCAAGGCGGCGTGCGTCCTGCGCGGCCTGCTCGCCTCCGACGAAGTGCGCCTCCCGCTCGTCACGTGCTCGGACGAGGTCCGCCGCAAGGTCGCCGCCGCGCTCGTCGCGCTGTAGCCGAGGCGCTGCAGCCCAGGCAGGGGCTACGGACGGCTGGCCAGAACCACCTCCACGCCGAGATCCTCCGCGCCGGCTCGAAATCCTTCCGCCGCGTCCTCGTCGCAGAAGGCGAAGCGCTGCGGCGCTCCACCCTGAATCGCATCCACGTGCTCCTTCGCGCGTTCCGGCGCGAGCCCACGGCGCTTCATCAGCAGCTTGATGACGGCAACGGGGGAGGTCTTCTCGCCCAGTGCGGCGAGGGTCACTTCGTGCTCGGGCTCCTCGCTGGTCGGCGGCGCAGGGCGCCCAGGCGTGCTGCGCGCGCGCTCGAGACGCTTCGTGGCGGCCGGACCGCCGCCGGGAAGGTGATCCTCCAACCACCACGTGGTCCCCTTGCACACATCACTCTTGAGGAACGCAGCCAGCCCGCAGCCGGCGAGGAAACCACCGAAGTGGGCCGCGTACGCGACGTTGTCGAGCGGCGAGGCGAGCGATGCATACAGGATCTGCAGCAGGATCCAGAGTCCGATCAGCCAGAGGGCGGCCAGGTTGAAGCGCTTCCACACGACGTAGACGTACACCCACAGTACGAAGACCACGCGCACCTGGGCGAACGGCGCGCCCACGAGCACGAAGCCCATCAAGCCCGAGATGGCACCGGACGCACCGATGGCCATGCCATCGTTGGTGGCAGCCCACAGCAGGCCACCGACCACGCCGAACACCATGTAGGCCGCGAGGTAGCGCCAAGGTCCGAGCCGCTCCTCCACGTACTTGCCGTACACAGCCAGGAAGATCATGTTCCCGATGAGGTGCCAGAAGCCGATGTGCAGGAACATCGAGGTGAACGGCTGCCAGACCTGGAAATTGCGCGTGTTGAAGGTGAGGTCGTGGAGGCCGTGCTCGATCTGCGTGAAGGTCAACAGGAACGCGAGGATGTTGACCCCGAGCAGCGTGTTCGTGACGTAGGGCACGCGCTCGTAGGGGTGTTCGATCCGGGTGGGAAGAAGCACACCGGGATCCTACCTGTCCGCTCGGCCTGCCACCAAGGCAAGCCGTCTTGACACAGCCTGCTGGGTACGTCCGCCCAACGCCCCAGAGCGACCCCCAGTAATGGACGTCTGCCGACCGTCGCCGTTTGGCATCGCCGTTGCGCTAGGGCCGCCACGAACACGACAGAGCGTCCGGCCTGCGCGCCGGACCGAGGAGACAATGCACATGGCTACCGAACTCATGAAGCGCAGCGATCGCGAGGTCTGGCCCTTCCCGGGCTTCGGCCGCTTCTTCGACGACATCGTCACGCACTGGCCCGCCACACAGCGCGCCCTGCGCCCTGCGATGGACATCGTCGAGGACGAAGACACGCTGACCGTCAAGACCGAGCTGCCGGGCACGCACAAGGACGACGTCCAGATCATGATCGAGGACGGCGTGCTCACGATCACCGGCGAGAAGAAGAGCGACCGCGAGGAGAAGGACAGGAACTTCCATCTCGTCGAGCGCAGCTTCGGCTCGTTCCACCGTTCGATCACGCTGCCTACCGGCGTCGAAGCCGACAAGGCCGACGCGTCGTTCGTGGACGGCGTCCTGATCATCGCCATCCCCAAGAGCGAGCACACCAAGCCGCGCACGATCGCGATCAACTGACCCCTCTGTGCGCACGCCCAGCGGCGCGCACATGCCGGCCGGGCTCGCACGAAGCATCCCTCGTGCGGGCCCGCGCCATGTCCCATGTCCGGCCACCGGCGCACACCGGTGGGCTTGTAGGGGCGCCCCAAGGCGCGCCGAAGGCGGCGCGCCGCGTGCGCGCCCGCGAGTCATCCAGGAATCCTCCCCATGAACCTCGACAAGCTGACGCACAAGAGCCAGGCAGCCATCCAGGCAGCGCACGAAGCCGCGCGCGCTGCGGGCAATCCTGAGCTGCTCCCCGAGCATCTGCTGCACGCCCTGCTCGTGCAGGAGGGCGGCATCGTGCCCGCGATGCTGGCCAAGGCCGGAGCCCCCGTCGAGGACCTCACGACACTCGCCGCCAAGGAACTCACGCGCCTGCCCTCCATGGAGGGCGGCAGCGAGCCGGCGCTCTCCCGTCGCCTGCGCGACGTCCTGCAGGCCGCCCAGAAGGCCGCCGCCAAGACCCAGGAGGAGTACACCTCCACCGAACACCTGCTGCTCGGCATCCTCGGCGAGGGCAGCGGCACGGCGTACGACCTGCTGCGCACGCACGGCGCCGACGAGGACGTCATCACGCGCGTGCTCGCCGAGGTGAAGGGCTCACAGAAGGCGACCGACGCGAGCCCCGAGGGTCGCTACGCCGCGCTCGACAAGTACACGGTCGACCTCACGTCACGAGCCCGCGACGGCAAGATCGATCCGGTCATCGGCCGCGACGACGAGATCCGCCGCGTCATGCAGGTGCTATCGCGCCGCACGAAGAACAACCCCGTCCTGATCGGTGCCCCCGGCGTCGGCAAGACGGCCATCGCCGAGGGCCTCGCGCGCCGCATCGTCGCCGGCGACGTGCCGGAGGCGCTGAAGGGCAACCGCCTGCTCGCGCTCGACCTCGGCCGCCTCCTCGCGGGCACGAAGTACCGCGGCGAGTTCGAGGAGCGCATGAAGGCGCTGCTCGAGGAGATCGAGAAGGCCGCCGGTGAGATCGTGCTCTTCATCGACGAACTGCACACGATCGTGGGCGCCGGCTCAGCCGAAGGCGCGGCGGATGCTGCCAACCTGCTCAAGCCCGCACTCGCGCGCGGCGACCTGCACTGCATCGGCGCCACGACGTTGGACGAGTACCGCAAGCACGTCGAGAAGGACAAGGCGCTCGAGCGGCGCTTCCAGCCCGTCTACGTAGGCGAGCCGGACTTCGAGGAGTCCGTCGCCATCCTGCGCGGCCTGAAGGAGCGCTACGAAGTGCACCACGGCGTGCGCATCCAGGACGCCGCGATCGTGGCGGCCGTCCGCCTCAGCACGCGCTACCTGCCCGACCGCCAGCTGCCCGACAAGGCCATCGACCTCATCGACGAGGCCGCGTCCGGCCTGCGCCTCGAGATCGACTCCGTGCCGCAGGTGCTCGACACCGTGCAGCGCCAGACCGCGCGCCTGGAGATGGAGCGCTTCGCGCTGGCGAAGGAGAAGGACCGCGCGAGCAAGGAACGCCTCGAGCAGATCGAGAAGGAGCTCGGCGACCTGGGCGAAGAGAAGCAGCGCTTGACCGCCCAGTGGCAAGCCGAGCGCGACGAGCTGCAGTCGGTGCGCGAGCTCAAGGAGCAGCTCGAAGACGCGCGCGAGCGCCAGCAGCTGCTCGAGCGCCAGGGGCAGCTCGAAGAGGCGGCCAAGCTGCGCTACCAGGTGCTGCCCAAGCTCGAGGCCGACATCCAGCAAGCCGACGAGCGCCTCACCAAGGGCAGCGAGGGCCGGCTGCTGCAGGAGGAGGTCGACGAGGAGTCGGTCGCCAAGGTCGTGGCGCGCTGGACGGGCATCCCCGTCAGCCGCATGCTCGAGTCCGAGGGGCAGCGTCTGCTGCAGCTCGAAGACGAGCTCCGTGCGCGCGTGGTCGGCCAGGACCGGGCGCTCGCCGCGGTCGCCGACGCGATCCGCCGCAGCCGCACGGGCCTCTCCGAAGGCACCAAGCCGCAGGGCTCGTTCCTGTTCGCCGGTCCCACGGGCGTCGGCAAGACGGAGCTCGGCCGGGCCCTGGCCGAGTTCCTCTTCGACGACGAGCGCGCGATGGTGCGCATCGACATGAGCGAGTACCAGGAGCGCCACAGCGTCGCGCGCCTGATCGGTGCGCCGCCCGGCTACGTCGGCTACGAGGAAGGCGGCCAGCTCACCGAGGCCGTGCGTCGCCGTCCGTACAGCGTGATCCTCCTCGACGAGGTCGAGAAGGCGCACCCCGAGGTCTTCGGCAGCCTGCTGCAGGTGCTGGACGACGGGCGCATGACCGACGGCCAGGGCCGTACGGTCGACTTCACCAACACGATCCTGATCCTCACCAGCAACCTGGGCAGCGAGCTGCTGGCCGAGAAGGAGCTGACGGAGACGGAGATCGAGGCGCGCGTCGAGATGGCGCTGAAGTCCCACTTCCGCCCGGAGTTCCTCAACCGCATCGACGACATCATCGTGTTCCACCGCCTGGGCAAGGACGTGCTCGCGAGAATCGTCGAGATCCAGATCGGCAAGCTCGCTTGGCGTCTGGCCGAGCGCGGCATCAGCCTGGAGCTGACGGACAAGGCGCAGGCGCAGCTGGCCGAGGACGGCTACGACGCCGTGTACGGCGCGCGTCCCCTGAAGCGCCTCATCGAGCGCGTGATCCAGAATCCGCTCGCCCGGAAGATGCTCGAAGGCCAGGTCGGCGCGGGCGACACGATCCGCGTGGACTTCGACGGCAGCGCCTTCACCTTTGGCACCCCCACCGCCAACGCCCTGTAGGGGCGCCCACGTTCACCCTCGGCGCTCACACCACCAGCACCGCGTAGGGGCGCCCCAAGGCCCTGAGCTTGCCGAAGGGCCGCGTGCGCGCCCGCCGCTACCGCGGAAGCGCAATCCGAAAGCACACGTTGCCCGGCACGGTGGGCGCGTACCCCGCGGGCCGATCGCCGTCCTCCAGGGGCGTGAACCCCGCACGCCGGTAGAAGCGGTGCGCCGCGGTGAAGCACGGGTGGCTGTCGAGCACGACCTCCGCCAACCCCTCCGCCCGCGCTTCATCCAGGAGCGCACGTAGCAGCGCCGTCCCCACGCCGTGTCCAGCGCGGAACTCCGCCGCGATGAACATGGCGCGGAGGACACCGACGTCCCCTCCGCAGCGGTCCAGGCCCACGCAGCCGACGACCTCGTCGCCGTCGAGCGCGACCCAGAACGGCCGCCCCGCCGCCAGCGCCTGGCGCAGCGAGCCGATCACCTGGGCCGTGCCCGGCAGCTCGTACTCGTCGGCGCGTACCTGCTCGACAAGGCGCACGAGCGCCTCGACGTGCTCGGGCCCGCAGCGCCCCACGGTGGGCGCGCTCATTGGGGGTTCGTCGCCCTCCCACACGACCTGCGGTCGCGCGGGGCCCGTTCGAGACTGCGGACGCTGATGCGCCCTCGCCGGCTCGGACGCTGGCTCGTTGACTTCATTGGGGGTTCGTCGCCCATACTGTCGTTTCTGTAATCAGGGCACGATCCGGCAGCGCCAGCATGTCGACCATCGCTTGCGCGATGTCGGCTGACTGGAGCTTGGTGGGGTTGAGCGCGGGCTGGTTGCCGGAGCCGAACTCCGTCTGCACCTCGCTCGGATTGATCTGCATCACGCGCACGCCGTGCTGGCGGAGCTCGGCGCGCCAACACTCCGTCAATCCGCTCAAGGCGAACTTGCTCGAGGCGTAGGCGGTGCCGCCGGCGAAGCCCTTGCGCGCGGCCGTGGATCCGACATTGAGGATCGTGCCGCTTCCCTGCTCGACGAAGTGCTTCGCGGAGGCCTGCGCCACCAGGAACGCACCCAGCACGTTGATGCGCCAGACGCGGCCCATGTCGGCGATCTCGGTGTCGACGAGGCTCGCGAAGGTGCCGATCGCCGCGTTGTTCACCAGCGCGTCGTAGCCGCCGAGCTCGGTGACCGTAGCGGCCACCAGGCGCTCGACGTCATCCGCATCCGATACGTCGGCGCGCAGGCCGGAGCAGCCGAGTGCGGCACTCGCCTGCTGGACGACCTTCTCGTTGCGGCCGCAGAGCATGACCTTGGCGCCCCGCTCGACGAGCAGCCGAGCGGTCTCCTTGCCGATGCCCCGGCTGCCGCCCGTGACGAGCACGCGTGCTCCTGTGATGTCCATGGCTCCCCCACCGGCGGGCGTGGCCGCTGCACCCTGCTGCAACACCGTCGGCCGGCCCCGTCCCCGCGTTCTCCACGGAGTCGACGCCGGCCGACGCATCTCTGGCCTTTGCGTTCTTGCCTTGTCCTGCGCGCCGGCCGGCTCTTCTCCGGCCGACGCTTCTCCGGCCTTTGCGCTCTTTGCCCTCTTTGCGTCTTGCATGAGCCGCGCCCCTGCGCGGCTCATGCTCAGAAGCGCAACTTCAGCTTCACGCGGCTCCCGCGCGCCACCCGGGTCCCCGCCGCGGGCGTCTGGCGACGCACGCGCGTGCCGATCCCACTGGTGCCGGCGGAGAGACCTGCTGCCCGCAGCGTCTCGATGGCGCGGCTGACGCTCATGCCAACCACGTTGGGCACGCGCACGCTCACCGCGACCACGGGACGGTAGCGATACGTGATGGTGACGGTGGAACCGCGCACCTTGAGCGTCCCCGCGTGCGGGTTCTGCCCGATGACCTCCGTACGCGTCATGCCGAGACCGGGCATGCCGGTGCGCACGGCGCGAACGCGGAAGCCCAAGCCCTCGAGACGCGTGGTCGCAGCGCTCTTGGAGTCGCCGATGACACGCGGGACGGCCACCATCGGCGTCGGCACGGGCCCGACGAAGCGGTAGCGCGCCTCGACGGTGTGCCCCCGCGGACGAAGCGAGCCCGCGACCGGGCTCTGCGACATGACGCGGGTCGTGCCCACGCCGATCGAGATGGCCCGCAGCACCGCGTTGAAGCCGGCGCCTGTGAGACGCGCCCGGGCCGCGTCCTTGGTGAGTCCAACGACGTTCGGCACGGCGCGCAGCGGCGTGACCGGCGGCTTCATGCGGTAGCGGAAGCGCACGATCGTGCCGCGGGCGATGCTCGACCCGGCGGGGTGCTCCTGGCTCACGACCTCACTGATGCCGCCGGCAATGTTCGGACCAATGCGCTGGCCGAAGCCCTGCAGGCTCGCGTCCTGGAACTTGGTCATCGCCTGCGTGCGCGTCAGCCCGGACACGTCCGGCACCGTCGCGCGGAACGGCACGTAGAAGAGGACCTGGGTACCGACGGGCTTGCGCACGCCGGCGCGGGGGTCCTGGCGGAAGACGCGGTCGACGCGCTCACCGGCGCCGGTGTCACGACGCATGCTGGGCCGCAGGCCTGCGGTCAGCAGGCGCAAGTGCGCCTCGGCAGGCCGCATTCCGGTGACGTTCGGGATGCTCACGACGGGCGGCGTCCAGCCGGACGGCGGCGCCTGGGCGAGCACGAGTTGCACGGCGGCGTCGGCACCGACGACGACACCCGGCGTCGGCGTCTGGCCGATGACGGTGCCGGCTTCAGCAGACGAGGACCGCTCGCGGAAGGTCGGTCGCAGGCCCATGTGCTGCAACAGGTCGACGGTCTCGGCCTTGGAGAGGCCGAAGAGCGACGGCATGCGAACACCGCTGCTCATGAGGGCGGGCTTGGCGACGTCGAAGCCGAGGTGACGGCCTTCGCGCAGACGTCGGCCGGGCTCGATCTCCTGACTCAGGACGGCCCAGGGAGCGGTCCCGGCCGCAGCCGGGCGGATGTGGACGTGCGGCACGAGGCCGGCGGCGAGCACCCGCGCCTCGGCGTCGTGCATGCTCAGGCCGACGAGATCCGGCACGGTGACGCGCGGACCACCGCCGGGGCCGCTGCCCCCGCGACCTGCAACCTGAAGCTCGACCGTGCTGCCGGGCAGCGTGCGCGCGCCGGCGGCCGGCTCCTGGTTCAGGACGGTACCGCGCTCGGCGAACTGGGTCCGGACATAGCGGACACTCATGCCGAGACCGGCGTCGACGAGCAACTGCTGGGCATCGGCTTCCGTGCGACCGACGAGCAGCGGCACGGTGACGTGGTTGCGCACGACCTTGATGCGGAACAGGCCGCGGAAGGCGATCTCCTGGCCGGGGTCGGGCTTCTGCTCGAGCACCCGCCCCTGGAGGGCGCGCGGGCCGGTCGTGTAGTCGATCTGGAGGAAGTACGCCTCTTCGAGCGCGGCCACGGCGAGGGCCTCGCGCAAGCCGATCACGCGCGGCGCACGCGTCGCGATGCTGATGCGGACGCCGACGCGCAGCTCGACTTCGTCACCGTCGGTGTAGGCGCTACCCACGGCTGGGGTCATGAAGGAGACCAGCCCGGGCGAGCCGCCGGCGACCGTCACCACGTGGACCTGGAGGCCCAACGCCTCGAGCTGATCGACGGCCTCGGACTCGGTCTTGCCGATGACGTTCGGCAGGGTCCCGTCCGCGAGCGCGTCGCTCGAAGCGAACAGCAGGACCGCTGCGACGAGAAGCAGCAGGGAGGGATAGAGGAGGATGCTTGAAGTACGCTTGCGCATGGATGCTCCTAACGCCGGGCGACTCGGCCCGGTGCGGGTCGAGGGCGGCATGGCAAGGTCGATGCCGAAGTCTCGTATCTGAGGCTTCCCGTTTCCAGCCGTTCCCCGCCACCCCCTGTCTTCTGGGCTTTGCGCAGATGCAAAACATCCATCCGGGTCTGCCCCCGCGCGGGCGGTGTCCCCACCCGGTGTCCCCACCCGGTGTCCCATCCCGGCGACGGCGCCGAGGGCGCGGATCGGCGAACCGGCTCTGCCCGGCGGAGCGCTGCGCTCAGGGCAGCAGCGCGAGCACGTCGTCCCCATCGCGACAGATCGCGACGCCCACCGGCAGCGCTTGGCGCACCGTGTCGGGATCGGCACGCCAATGCCCAACATGCGTGATCGCGACCGCCTGCGCGCGCAGCGTACGCGCGATTTCGACACAACGATCCGTGCCGGGATGTCCGAAGCCGGGAGCACCGAGGTACGTCCCGTCGCCGATGAAGAGGTCGAGGTCCTCGAGGCGCTCGCGCGGTGAAGGCAGCGCGGTTCCCATGTCCGTCGCGTACGCGATACGCGCGGCGCCGCCTGCGCGTTCGACGTGGATCAGGAACGCGGTCGTGGGCTCGTCATCCCGGTGGTGTGTCTCGAAGCCCTCGATGCGCACCGGCCCCAGGTCCACGACGGCACCGGCGTGCCACGGCACGAAGGTGATCAACTCGCGTCCCTCACGCAGCAGACCGCCGAAGGTTGCACGAATCCGCCGCTCCGTGACGGGACCGCAGTGCACGGGCAGAGGCCCGGGCCGCTCACGCCAGGCGTAGCAGAGGTCCCGCAGCCCGAGCACGTGATCGTCGTGGTGGTGCGAGATCACCACGCGCTCGACCTGCGGCGCGATCCCCTCCCGCTCGAACTGCTGCCAGACGTCGGGTCCGGCATCGAGCAGGGCGTTGCCCGCAGGCGTCTGGATGAACAACCCACTGCGTGTACGGCGTTTCTTCGCATCATCGCGCGAAGCGCTGCACTGGTCACACCCACAGCCCGGTTCGGGAATCGGCCACGCGTGACTGGTGCCAAGGAGCGTGAGGCGCACGTCGTCCACAGCCCCGGTTGTATCCGCGGCACGCCCTTTGATGAGAAGAAGGTGGGAGGCGCTGGAGACCATGGAGGACCCGTGGTGTCCCGACCGCTCTGCCTACCGAGCCCGCTCGCCTCGTGCGTGCGGGAGCATCCCAGCCCGCGTCCCGGTTCCCTGGACGCCCTCCTCGCCAACGCGCAGCGCGGCGACAGCCTCGCGTTCCAGCGTGTGCGGCGCCGCTTCGAGCCGGCGCTGATCAACTTCGTCCGGGGCTACGTCCGCGGCGACGACGACACCGCCATCGACGTCGTCCAGGAGACCTTCACGGTCGCGTGGACCAAGCTGCATGAGATCCGGGACATCAACCACCTGCGGCCGTGGCTCTACCGGGTGGCACGCTTCAAGGCGATCACGTTCCTGCGCCGCCGCGGCCCGCGCGGCCGCGCCATGCACTCGCTCGACGTCGCCGCCGAGCGCGGCGCGGACTACCCCGACCCCCGCGTGACCGATCCGCTACGTGCGGCGATGACGCAGGAGGCCGGCGACCCGTGGCTCGCAGCCTTGCGCGCGTCGATCCCACGCCTGCCACCGCTCTACGTCGGCGTGCTGCGCCTCTACCACCTCGAGGACCTGACGACGAAGGAGGTGGCGCGGCTACTCGAGCTGCCGCTCACGACGGTCAAGATGCGCCTGATGCGCGGGCGCAAGCTGCTCAAGGAACTGGTCCTCGAAGCGATGGACGGCCGTGAGCCCGACCTCTGAGCGCCACGACGCGCCGGCCGCACTCCAGCCGCATGCAGGGGCGGCATGGATTGCCGCCCATGGGACGCGCGACTGCCGGCCCTACGACGCGCCGGCCTCTTCCTTGGCCGGCTCGAGCAGCATCCCCAGCCCGATGCCCTCGTACTCGAAGCCCGCGGCGCTGGCCGCGGCCGCATCGAGCACGTTGCGCCCGTCGAACAC
Source organism: Planctomycetota bacterium (assembly GCA_024639415.1). Taxonomy (GTDB): domain Bacteria; phylum Planctomycetota; class PLA2; order PLA2; family JAEUHO01; genus JAHEIK01. The sequence goes on along the minus strand of JAHEIK010000030.1, from coordinate 1,029 downwards.
GACGGGGCGCTTCAGCACGGACTTGAGCTTGCCGAAGTCCGCCGCGCGGAACTCCATCCACTCGGTGCAGAGGATGACGGCGTCGGCACCGGAGGCGGCCTTGTACGGGTCGCTCTCGTAGCCCATGCGGTCGCCGAAGATCTTCTGGAAGTTCTCGATGCCCTCGGGATCGCAGCCCACGACCTTGGCGCCGCGCGACAACAGGTCCTCGATGATCACCTCGGCCGGCGCCTCGCGGACGTCGTCCGTCTTGGGCTTGAAGGCCAGGCCCCACACGGCGAACGTGCGACCGGAGAGGTCTTCGCCGAAGCGCGCGACGACCCGATTGGCCAGCAGCATCTTCTGCTCGTCGTTGACGTCTTCTACCGCCTGGACGATCGCCATGGGCACACCCGCGTCACGCGCGACGTGCATCAGTCCCTGCGTGTCCTTGGGGAAGCACGAGCCGCCGTAGCCGCAGCCGGCGTAGAGGAACGGCCGACCGATGCGCGAATCCGTGCCGATGCCCTCGGCGACCTGCTTGACGTCGGCGCCCACCGCGTCGCACAGGCGGGCAATCTCGTTCATGAACGAGATGCGGGTGGCGAGCATCGCGTTGGCGGCGTACTTCGTCAGCTCGGCCGAGACGTTGCTCATGCGCAGGATCGGCTTCTGCCCCAGCGTGAAGGGGCGGTAGAGTTCCTCCATGACAGCCCACGCCTCGTCGGAGTCGGTTCCGATGACGACCCGATCGGGCCTCAGGAAGTCGTCGACGGCCGCCCCCTCCTTGAGGAACTCCGGATTCGACACGACGTGCACAGGGTGCGTCGTGAACTCGGCGCAGAGCGCCCGGACCTTGGCGGCGGTACCCACCGGCACGGTGCTCTTCAGCACGACCACGAGCGGGCCGTCCGCGCAGGTGAGGACGTCCTGCGCCGCCTGGAAGACGTAGCGCATGTCCGGGGCGCCGCCCTCCCCCTCGGGGGTGCCGACGCCGATGAAGACCACCTGCGCGCCGGGGACGGCCTCGGCGTGCTCAGTGGTGTAGCG